>JASEHY010000063.1 GCA_030018555.1 Planctomycetota bacterium | reverse complement strand
CTTCCGGTACTTTACCGTTATTTGTATGTGATAGTAACACTCTGATATATTGTGATACCATCGCCATATCTCCTGATCAATATCTACCATCCCTTAGATATTCTATCAGCCTACATGTCCTCTTCTCCAATAGCTCAAAGAAACTATGGAACTGCGGCAGAGACCGCAGGGTGTATTAATTATTAAGTGAAAAGATAAAAATTATTGAAGCTGGTCATCCAGTGCCTGATGGGAACGGATTGAAAGGAACAGCAGAGATTATAAAACTCCTCAAAGCTGCAGATGAAAACACCCTCATAGTATGTCTCATCTCAGGCGGTGGCTCTGCTCTCCTTGTAGCTCCATGTGAAGGCATTACCTTCTCTGAAAAGCAAAAGGTTACCGAATTGCTTCTCAAGGCAGGGGCAGATATTTTTGAATTGAACACAGTAAGAAAACACATCTCAAAAGTAAAAGGTGGAAGGCTTGCTGAGATTGCCTATCCGACAAGGGTAATATCACTTATCCTTTCTGATGTTATCGGTGACAGGCTTGATGTAATTGCATCAGGGCCAACATCTCCCGACACAACAACATATAGGGATGCCTTAAGAGTTTTAGAAAAATTCCAGCTTATAGAGAAAGTTCCCAAAAATGTTATCGATGTCCTGAATAGGGGGGTGAATAGCCTGATTCCTGAAACACCAAAAGAAGGCAATATAATATTCGATCATGTTGAAAATATAATCATTGGCAGTAACAAAATCGCCCTGTCTGCAGCAAAGGAAAAAGCAGAAGTATTGGGTTATAATGCAATTATATTATCATCAGAAATTTCCGGTGAGGCAAGGGAAGTTGGAAGATGGCTTGCTCAAACAGCGATAGACATTCAGAAAGATAAGCATTACAGAAAACCGATATGTTTAATTTCGGGTGGTGAAACAACCGTTACTGTGAAAGGTACTGGTACAGGTGGAAGAAATATGGAACTCGCACTTTCTTTCGCTATCGAGATAGAAGGCACCAATGGAATAAATCTTCTTTCAGCAGGAACAGATGGGACAGACGGACCAACAGATGCAGCAGGAGCAATCATTGACGGCAAAACTGTAAAAAAGGCAAGAGCTGCAGGTATTAATCCTGAAAAATATCTGGATAATAATGACTCCTATAATTTCTTCAAGGAAACTGATGAACTATTTATTACAGGTCCTACAGGGACAAATGTTATGGATATTCAGATAGTGTTAATAGAATGAAAATGCCTGTTATCTTCACAGACCTTGACGGCACTTTACTTGACTATTCAACATATTCTTTTGAAAAAGCCCTACCTGCACTTAATCTGATGAAACAGAAAAAGATCCCAGTCATTATCTGTTCAAGTAAAACAAGGAAAGAGATCGAGTATTACAGAAAGAAGCTTAATAATCACCAACCATTCGTCTCAGAAAATGGGGGAGGAATATTTATACCGAAAGAATATTTTGGATTTCCTATTCATGGGTTATCATTGCACGAAGAAAATAAAATAAAGACATCCCACAACAATGCAAAGGACAAAGAGATTAATCCCCTCCCCCCTTTACTAAAAGGGGGCAAGGGGGGTTTAATGGATGAAAATGATTATCAGGTTATCAGGCTTGGTGCACGTTATTCTGACTTGCGAAAGGCGGTCGAAGAATTAAGAAGAGAGGGCTTTTTTGTCAGAGGGTTTGGTGATATGACTGTCGAGGAGATAATCGCAGTTACAAATTTGAGCATTGATGAAGCGGAAATGGCAAAAGAGAGGGATTTTGACGAACCATTCATTTTTGTAGGGGCAATTCATGAATTGCCCCTACTTTGCGCCTTTGCGGTAAAAAGGTCTATTTATCTTGAACTACCAATCTTGCTGGAATGAGAAGGCAAAAAAGATACCTTATGACATATTGGAACGGCTTCATCCACTCACGAGGTTAGACCAATCCGGTCATCGGGTAGGGCAGAGAGCATTATTAACCGGGAAAGGAACAGAATTCTTTGCCAGTGCCCTGTATAATTCATTCCCCACCCCCTCCATCTCTGATTTGAGCCAATGGAAAATATTTATTATCAACGCAGAAGAGATTACAAACAAAACCGAATTATCCGACCTGCCTGTCGCCCTCTTTCCCCAGAAAGAAGGGAAGACAGGTAAAATAATACCACTCAAAGGTACATCAATAGACCTTTTATCATCTCTTCCTGCTAAAACCTTTGACCTGATAATATCTCTGTGGGACATGTCATTCTATTCTTATAATACACTGCCCTATATACAAGGGGTCTATTGCTGTTTGAAGAAGTCAGGCAGGTTTTGTATTGTTACTTATCTTGACGGCTCGCCTGAACTGCCCTATTTCTTGCTAAAAAAAGCCATTTCCAATAAAAAGATACCTCTCAAAATAACAAAATCATCATTACCACTATCGCCGAGCGGATTTAGAAAGATACTCAATAAAGCAGGATTAGGCGATGTGCGTATCTGGAAAGATAAAGTTGTCTGTATCTATAATAATACAACAGAACTCTGCAACGATATCTTTGCTCAACCCTTACAGGATAAAGGAGGGGGCGGAGGTATGGAGAATCTATTTTTAGACCGCTTGAGCCACAAATATACCGATACACTTAAAGAGGGGTTCGTCAGAGAGGCAAACAAATTAAAGTTTCCGTTACAAATAAATTATGATTTCTTGGGTGCGGTTGGCGTGAGGGCAGAATAGATTTCTCTGTCATTTACCCCGTTAGAAGTCCGACGCCAAAAGGCGGGATGGCATCCCGCCAAGGCGGGATTACTTCTAACGGGGTTTATGTGCGGGGTTCAGGCGATTTTATCTTCGTTACATTTATTTTCCTGCTGATAACGGGCTGATTATCGCAGAACAATTCAAAGACATATACACCTTCCTCTTGAAAGACAATATTCTTCATATCAAAGATAAACTCTATGGTAGCAAGAGGATTAGGGAATTTAATAGGACCTGTAAGATTGAACACATTTTTGCCTGATTCCAGGTGTGAACATCTTAATGCGCTTTCGTATTGCCCGATGCCTTCGGTAAGCACACAATAAACATATAAAGTCTGGTGTCTGCAGGGCATTTCGTTTGAGCCGATATTGTTAAAAATACCAATTAGACTCTTTTTGGCAGAGAGTCTGTCATCTATAATGGTGTCGCATATTAGCATTGCTAATGGTATCGGCTTAGGTTTTTGATTGGTCATATTTTCATTTACCCCCTCTGAGAAGTCCGTCTCGCAAGGCGGGATTATTTCTAACATCTGAACTCTTGTCCTTACAGGATCCCGTAGGGACGAAATGGGAAACAAGGCGTCCCAAAAGTGTCATTGCGAGGAGCGGAGCGACGAAGCAATCTCGTCTTTTCCGCATAAAACCGAGATTGCCACGCTCTGGCGACTTCGGCGCCATCGCTCGCAATGACAGAGTGAGGCATTTTCGAAGAGTTCAGTAACATAGTAACATAGCTTATATAAAAAATATCTTCTTAAGACAAGTTTTAGGATGATATTTTTTTTAGATTTTTCTTGCAGTATAGGAAAGTATAAAATATTCACTACAAAGGCACAAAGACACAAACAACCCCCCTTTTATTCCCCCTTTGTTAAGGGGGATTAAGGGGGTTGTTCCTTTAGTGTCTTTGTGTCTTCGTGGTTATTCCAGTGGGATTTTTCTTGACTTATTAGTTAATATATGTTAATATTATCAATTCTAAATTTCCTAAAAGGAGGTAATTATGGCGAAAGAAATATATTTTGCGGAGAAGGTACGTAACTCATTAAAAAATGGCGTTTGTAAGACTGTCTGGGCTGTCAGATACGCCTACGGTCCGGCTGGACACAATGTAATGATTGACCGCGGCTGGGGCGGACCTAATATTACCTGCGATGGTGATACCGTGATAGATGAAATAGAATTAGAAAACCAATACGAGAATTTGTCTGCACAGATAATCAAAGAAGCCGTCTCTAAAACTAACGACCAGACCGGTGATGGCACGACCACTACCGCCATTTTATCAGAAGCAATGTTTTCCGAAGGACTTAAATATGTGGTCGCCGGCGCTAATGCTATGCGTATAAGGTCTGGCATTAAAAAGACCGTTGATTATCTCGTTTCTGAATTGAAAAAGATGGCTATACCGGTCTCAACCGATGAGATGATTGCCCAGATTGCTACAAGTGCTGCTGCTAATGATAACACCATTGGTAAAATTATTTCCGATACTATGAAAAAAGTTGGTAAAGATGGTGTTATTACTATTGACGACGGCAAGGGAATTGAAACGGAAATTAAAATCGTAGAAGGAATGCAGTTTGACCGCGGATATGTTTCCCCTTATTTTATCACCGACCAGGAAAATATGCAGGTAGTCCTTAAGGAACCTTATATCCTTATTTATGAGGATAAATTATCATCTAACAAAGAGTTAATTCCTCTACTGGAGAAATTGGCTAACGCAAAGAAACCTTTTCTGGTTATTGCGGAGGATATTGAATCTGATGCGCTGGCAACTCTGGTGCTAAATAAAACCAAAGGGGTTCTGGAATGTGCCGCGGTTAAAGCCCCCGGCTATGGAGATAGACGCAAAGAGATGCTTGAAGATATCGCTATTCTTACAGGTGGTGAAGCAATCTTCAAAGACCTCGGCGTTGACCTGAAGAAACTCAAGATTTCTTCTCTGGGTCGCGCCAAGAAGGTTATTATTGATTCTGAAAATACCACGATTATTGAAGTCGCAGGTTCTGAGAAAAAGATTCAGGAGCGTATCAAAAAACTTAAAGCGGAAATGGAAAAATCAGACTCTGAATATGACCGCGAGAAACTCCAGGAAAGAATAGCCAGATTCTCTGGCGGTATCGCTCAAGTTAATATTGGTTCTCCAACTGAAGTAGAAATGAAAGAGAAGAAAAACAGAGCTGAATCTGCCCTTGCCGCCGTAAAAGCCGCAATTGAGGAAGGAGTTGTTCCCGGCGGCGGTATCACGATGCTCAAATTATCTAAATTGCTGGAAAATCCTCCTATAAAGTTAGAAGGCGACGAAAAAATCGCACTGGATATTATCCGCAAGGCACTGGAAGTGCCTTTCCGTCAATTGCTGGAAAACAGTGGAGCAGAACCTTCGGTTGCTCTTCGTAAGATACATAATAGCAAAGACGAAAATCTCGGCTATGATGTAATTAGCGGTGACTTTAAGAATATGATTTCCGCTGGCATCCTTGACCCAGTTAAGGTCAGCAGATTTGCCATAATTAATGCCGCTTCTGTCGCCGAGTTGCTTCTCACAAGCGATGCTACTGTAACAGAAATAGAGGAAGAAGAACCTAAATCTCCTATGCCACCTCCACACGCTGGAATGGGCGGGATGGGAGGAATGGGCGGGATGGGAGGAATGGGTGGAATGGGCGGAATGGGTGGAATGGGTGGAGGGATGCCGGAGTTTTAACTAATTAAAGCCACAGATTACACAGATTAATCGGTTGAAATAATCTGTGGCTAACTTCACAAGGAGGTTTTTATGTCTAAACAAGTGATATTTGACAACGCAGGCAGGGAGAAAATATTAAAGGGGTCTCAATCTATGGCTGATATTCTCAAGATTACTCTTGGCCCTACCGGTCATAATGTCCTGATTGAAAAATCATTCGGCTCACCGGAGATAATCAAAGACGGCAATATCATCTCTAAGGAGGTAGAATTAGAAGACCCCTTTGAGAATATGGGGGCAAAAATGGTCGCAGAAGCCGCTTCTAAAACCGCTGAAGAGGTTGGTGACGGCACCGCACTCACCGCTATTCTTACTCATTCTATTTATGAAGATGGCTTAAAATATATCACCGCAGGTCATAGTTCCACATCACTCAAAAAAGGTATTGACCAAGCCACAGATACCGTTGTCCAGACACTCAAGAAAAATTCTATCCCTGTAAAAACCAAAGACGACTATCTTCATATTGCTACCATCGCCGCTAATCATAATGAAACTATCGGTAAACATATTGCCTCTGCAATAGATAAGGTCGGCAAAGAAGGTATTATTACTGTGGAAGAATCCAAGGGCAGAGAAATTACAGTAGAATATGCCGAAGGATTATCATTTGATAAAGGGTATATCTCCCCTTATTTTATAACCAATATAGATGACCTTACCTGTGTTTTAGAAAAACCCTATATTCTTCTTTACGAAAAGAAGATAACCAACGCCAGGGAATTACTGCCTTTACTGGAGCAGGTGGTACCAACTGGTTCTCCACTACTTATTATTGCAGAAGAGATTGAAGGTGAAGCGCTTACACTCCTTGTCTTAAACAAATTACAGGGCATATTGAAATGCGGGGCGGTTAAAGCCCCTGCCTTTGGCGACCGTAAAAAATCTATTATGGAAGACATCTCCATCATCAGCGGTGGCACTTTCTTCTGTGAGGAAATGGGAATAAAATTAGAGTCTATTACAATTTCACAACTCGGTCGCGCTAAAAAAGTTAAGATAGAAAAAGAAAACACCTTTATCATTCAGGGCTATGGCGATAAAACCAAGATATCCGAACGGCTCAACCAAATTAGAAACCAGATAAAAACCATCACTTCTGAGTATGATAGAGAAAAACTGGAAGAAAGACTGGCAAAATTAAGCGGTGGGGTGGCAGTTATTGAAGTCGGCGCTACCACTGAAACAGAACAAAAGGACAAGAAAGCACTTGTGGAAAATGCTGTTCACTCGGCACAGGCAGCCAGAGATGAAGGATACCTCCCCGGCGGTGGCTCGGCTTACCTTTCCACATTACCTGAACTGCAGAAACTCTTCAATCAGACCACAGACCCGACTGAAAAAATGGGTATTAAAATAGTGATGTCAGCCATCCAACTTCCACTAAAACAGATTGGTATCAATTCAGGGACTGATGGTTCATACATTACCGAGGATGTCAAAGAAAAACAGATTGCTAATAAAAATATCGGCTATGATGCTGTAAGAAAACATTTCGTTGATATGCTCTCTGCCGGTATCATTGACCCGACCAAATTATTAAGAATTGCCTTACAGAACGCTGCCAGTACTGCTGGAATGATGCTCTCTGCCAGAACATTCCTTTCTGATATTAAGGAAGAGAAAAAGCATAAATAACAAACTGTTGTAGCGGTGCGATTTATCGCACTACCCGAGTGCGAAGCACGAGGGCTAATTTATTGTATGGAATTTCAAAGATAAGATAAAAAGTCTTATCTAATGTTCTTTGACAATTAGAAAGAGACGATACCTACTGGTTTAATGGATTTGGGGTCAGTTTTATAGGTTCTACCTGATGGATTGGTGTAGTTAATAGGGTGCATAAGGCCATCAGGGCAGACTGTGCAGGTAAATCTCGGTGGATAAGACATATCTCCCCGAGTATCTGTTGCGTCCATTTGGTCAACAAGAGATTTAGGGATATCTTCCTGTGCGCCACAGAAGGTGCAGATAAACCTGACTGTTTCTTGATGTTTTGTCA
>JASEHY010000062.1 GCA_030018555.1 Planctomycetota bacterium | reverse complement strand
GGGTGAAAACTCAAATTCACTGAAACCCCTTTAATTATCTGTCTTATCTGCGAAAATCTGTGTCCTATTTGACGGATACGGGTTTGTATTTATCAGCCAATATATAAATAATGGCATATACCAATCAACAACTACAACTTATTCTGCAGGAAGGCGAAGGTTACCGGATAGAATTCAAGGAACATATCAGTAACCTTGACCGTGATATGGTTGCCTTTGCCAATTCCTCTGGCGGTAAAATCTTTCTCGGTATCAGTGATGACAAACAAATCAAGGGCGTCAAAATAACCAATCAACTCAAATCACAGATACAGGATATTGCCAATAACTGTGAACCACCGGTTAAAATATCACTGGAGAAATCTGATAATATCCTGATTATCAATATGCGGGAGGGAACGGACAAACCGTATAAATGCTCGGCCGGATTTTATAACAGGGTTGGTCCAAATTCCCAGAAACTCAACCGTAATGAGATTATTGAATTCATCAAGTCCGAAGGGAAAATCAGGTTTGATGAGTTAATCGAACCGAAGTTTATTTACCCGAAAGATTTTGACAAAAATAGGTTCAACGAATTCTTGCGGTTGGCAGAAATATCAGAGATTGGTGATACGGAAAAAATCCTTATTAATTTAGGCGTGGCGGAAAAACAGGAAGGCAGGCTTTATTTTACCAATGCCGGGATACTTTTCTTTGCGAAAGAACCTCAGCGGTTCATCCCCTGGTCTGTTTTCACCATTGCTTTATTTAAAGATAAAACAGGGGTGGATATTATAGACCGAAAAGAGGTTGAAGGAAGCCTTTTTGGAATTGTAGAGGAAGTAATGAAATTCGTGCATTTGTACAGCAAGGTTGCCTATCGTTTTACCGGTAAACCCCAAAGAGAGAATATTTACGAGTATCCCTTTGAGGCGATTAGAGAAGCGGTAATAAATTCGGTGATGCACAAATACTATTTTGAACACGGGCATAATAACATTTTAAGATTCCTGCCGGACCGTATCAAAATTGAAAACTACTGGCAGAAACCTGCTCATTTTGTTCTGGGTAAAACGGTTTTTAGAAGAAACCATATCATTGCCGACTTGTTTGCCAAGATTCATTTCGGAGAAAAGATGGGCACCGGCTTTGAAAGAATAAAAGAAATCTGTAAAAAAGAGAATGTCCTCTTTCCCAGGATAGAGTTTAATGACAACTACTTCTATGTTACCTTCAAACCAAGCCGGGAATACTTAAGACTGGCTGAAGCAGATACTACCCAAAAGACTACCCAAAAGACTACCCAAAAGATTATTGAACTTATTAAAACTAATCAGTATATTACCAGAAACCAACTTGCAGAGAAACTAAAAATTACATCCGATGGGATTAAGTACCATCTTGATAACCTGAAAAATGAAGGGATATTAAAACGACGTGGTGGCAGAAAAGCCGGCTATTGGAAAGTAGTAAAAAATTAACGGTGATGCCAATTTTCCGAGGGGATACAAGGTCATAGAAAGTGAATTTAAGACGTTAATGGGGGTATAATAATGAATCTTGAGAAATCACTTATTTTGAATAAATACTTTCTGGCGTTATTTGGATTTGACGGTTTTCCAGATTTTAAGCAACAATTAGAAAAACAGCGGGAGGGATTTGATAGTAGCGGACATAGTTTTTATGCAGATACTATTATCGGATTAGAGGGGCTAAAAATACCTCAATCAGAAATCCTGAGATACGACCATACGATAAAGGAATATGTAGAACGGCTCTGCAAGAACCGCCGGGATAATATTACGTTCAAATATTTCCAGTACATAGCAGTCCTATTTACCGAGATATTTCTGGAGAGGTATTTTAATAACCGCAAGGAATTTTTAGCGGACTTGAATTTATTCGTAGATAGCCGGAATCAGGAGATAGGCGGACAGTCAGCCAAGTTCACTCATTTTACAGAAGCAGACCTCAAGAAACTCGCTTTCTGGATGGCAACTGGTAGTGGCAAGACCCTGATAATGCATATCAATTACTGGCAGTTTCTGAAATACAAGCAAGAGAAATTAGATAATATCATCCTGATTACGCCCAATGAAGGAATGTCAAACCAGCATTATAGAGAAATGCAGAAAAGCGGAGTCCCTTGCAGATTATATACCGGAGATACCGGCAGTTTATCACTTTATCAGGATGAGGTTCTGATAATTGACCTGTATAAGATAAAACTGCCTGAAGAAAAGAAAGGCAAAAGGGTAACCGTAGAGACCGAGTATTTTGCCGGTAAAAACTTGGTGCTGATTGATGAGGGGCATAAGGGGCAGACATCTGAAGAACAGAAATGGAAAATAACCAGAGAGGAAATTGGTAAGGATGGTTTTATCTTTGAATATAGCGCTACCTTCGGTCAGGTGATTGGTCCGTTTGATACAGAATTGCTTAACGAGTATTCCAAAGCAATCATCTTTGATTATTCATATAAATACTTTTACAACGACGGTTATGGTAAGGATTTCTATGTTTATAATCTGAGTGAAAGGAGTTTTCAGGAGAAGTCCAGAGACCTGATTTTAACCGCTAATCTTTTGTCTTTCTATGAGCAGATTCTCCTTTATGAAAGTAATAAGGAATCCTTGAGGGAATATAATATTGAAAAGCCGCTCTGGGCGTTTATTGGCAGTAAGGTCTCAGGCGCCGGGATAAATTCTGATATTCTGAAAGTGGTTGAGTTCTTAAAGAGTATTATTGATAATAAAAAGTTATTAAAAGAGAATATAGATAAGATACTTGGGGGCAAATCAGGACTGATTGACCCGCAGGGTGATGATATATTTAAGAACCGTTTTGAGCGGATTAGACAAAACGGCTTTAGAATTGAGGATATATACCAGAGGATATTTAATGCGACCAGTGGCGTACTTGCCATTTATGAACTTAAGTCGGTTGAGGGTGAACTTGGACTAAAGATAGGAGAAGGAGAGTATTTTGGGTGCATAAATATTGGGGATGTCTCCAGTTTTAAGAAACTACTAACGGAAAAGGAAATTGAGGTAAAACCTGATAATATCAGTCAATCTCTTTTTAATAAGGTCAATGATTTTGATTCCAATGTCAATATTCTAATCGGAGCGAAGAAGTTTATTGAGGGCTGGGATTCCTGGCGGGTCTGCTCTATGGCACTTATTAATATGGGCAAGGGTGAAGGACCTCAGATAATTCAGTTATTCGGCAGAGGAGTCCGGCTTAAAGGCAGAAACCTTTCCCTTAAACGAAGTGAAGAGAAGAAGTTCGGGGTGAAGTCATTAGAAACCTTGAATATATTCGGGCTAAATGCAGATTACATAAATAGGTTTTTGGATGCTATTGGTAAGGAAGAAGTGGAATACGAGGAGATTCAATTGGATTTAAGATTCGTTGATGAAAAGAAATGGGAGAGATTATATGTGCTTAATACACCAAAGGATTTTGATTTTAGCAGAGAATTCCTGAAACTTGAAAAAGATGATGATATTCTGAATAAAATCAGGGTTGATATAAGACCTAAGGTCGGACTTGCCCATGGATTGGAAGTAACAACCGCGGACGCTGAAGAGAATCCCGTTTCATTAGAAGACAAATATTTGGAGTTATTGAACTGGGATGATATTTATCTGGAGACGCTTAATTATAAGGTCAGCCGAGAATACGGCAATCTGGGTATTAATCGGGATAATTTACCGGATATAGTTAAAAGTAATTGTTATGGGTTATATGCGTTGCCAGAACAAGTCATACCAGAAGAATTCGCTGATTTAAGTAGATTGCAGGAGATAGTGATTATAATCCTGAAAAACTATCTTGACCGTTTTTATAACTTTAAGTTAAGGAAGAGCGAATCCAGGGAATTAAAACCAGTATATCTGGTCAAAGACCACGAGAATTTATCTTATGTAAGAGAGGGGGGTACTATAAAAATTCCCAAAAAGGAAAAAGACGAGATTAAAAAGATTAGGCAACTATTAAAAGAGGGAGAAAAATTATACAAAGAGGATATAGAGGAAATTCCTACTATTCATTTTGATAGACATTTGTACACACCATTGGTGGCTTATGGTAAGGAAAAGGATTACCCAACCGTTCCACCAAGGTTAAATAAAGGAGAGACTAAATTTATCAAGATGTTAAGAGAATATTTGAAGACGAATAAGGATACGTTTAAGGACGAGAAAATATTACTATTAAGAAATATTTCCAGAAGAGGTGTAGGGTTTTTCCAGACCAGCGGTTATTATCCTGATTTTATTATGTGGCGTAAGAAAAAAGACAAACAAAGAATTATCTTTATAGACCCGAAAGGCATCAAAATCTGCGGTGGTAATTTTAACGATGATAAAATCCAGTTATACAATCATCTGAAAGAAGTGGAAAAGAATATTAAAAAACCAAGAATAACTCTGGACTCGTTTATCTTGTCGGAGTCTGAATATAAGGATGTTAAAAAGCAATACAATGCTGAAAGCCAAAAGGATTTTGAAGATAGACATATATTATTCACAGATGATAAGCAGATGTGTCAGAAATTATTGACCAGGTCATAATAAAGGAGTCCTAAAATGCCCAGGCATCGGGGGATGACTTTTAGGAAATTTGTTACCGCGGTTGGCGAGGAGTTAATGCGCCGATTCTTTGATAAATTGGATGCTCCTTTGCCTGCCGAAATGACTGGAGTGATTGGGAAGAATTAAAATTAGGTTAGACGAAACCGAGGAGATGCAATATGATACCAGATAATACACCGATTAAAACATTGCCGCATCCGGATTACTCAAAAGAGGAACGTGAAAAGATTGTGGATTATCTTATGGCCCTCAGGACGGGTTTTATCAGGGAATTCATGGCCAGCCATAATATCAGGGCTTACGGAACAAAGGACGAACTCCATACGTTAGTGGAAGATTGTCTCAAAGACGGAACCCTGAAATATGGGGATGTGGTGAATTTTATAGACACGGTCGCGCCCGGCGGCAAGCAACATGTCTTCCTTTACCAGGGACCAGAAGGGCTGGTGAAAAAATGGAAAACAGCAGAGTCCGTTAATAAGATGTTAAAAGAAAGCGGGTTTTCCAAATACCTGAACGCCCGTCTTGCTTTGATACTGCCGGAGAAACTCGCCCTTTCCTCTCTTGTTTACAAAGAGGGCGAGGAATTGAAGATTTCAGCGGTAGAGCGCCGTGATTACACCGAACGGCGGGAAGAATATGACGGCGAGAAAACAATAGAAGCAGGTAAGATTGAATTAAGGGCATACCTTCATCTGGTTACCCGCGGGATTGTTATTTTCACCTGGGATTTGGTGGACAATACCGCAATACTCCAGATTTCACAACTGCCCAGCGGCTCGGCATACGAGGAAGAAGAGGAAAAATTCGCCGGATTGGTTAATCCCTGCCTGGATATAACAGGTTTTGAGAAAATAGACATGAGAAGGGCGATAAAAAAACTCAATGAATTGGAAGCGCAAGGCAAACCAGAGGCGCGTTCGCATAGGATTGATTACCGGTCTCCCGGCGGCCGGACCTGCACATTCCAGAGTTCCAGTTGCCGTGATTCAATCTTGGGCGAGAGCGAGGTAGACGATGGTATAGGCAAAATACGCAAGGGCTCGGTTGGGCGCCTCGGAAACTTTTACTGGCTGGATTCTTCCAAGTGCTCTGTTGACCATAACCCGCTTGAAGGAGAAATCCATACGATTATGGTCGGCGACAAAAACCGGATAAATTTTACCACGCCTAATAGAGATGAAGATATCAAATATGTTCTTTCCAGAGTGCGCGCGCTTTGCAGGCGAACGTCCTGATTTGAAAGATACCATCGCAAAGATAGATGAATTATTGTC
The DNA here is from genome assembly GCA_030018555.1 of Planctomycetota bacterium. Lineage (GTDB taxonomy): Bacteria > Planctomycetota > MHYJ01 > JACQXL01 > JACQXL01 > Yes70-35. The sequence goes on along the minus strand of JASEHY010000062.1, from coordinate 1,756 downwards.
ATCCGCCGTGCATTCATCTGTTTTCCGGCCGGATGACATCGCCAGCAATATCGGCGAAAAGGAGAGCCGGGTTTCCGGCGTCCTTGACGGCCTTGCCAAAGCCGGATTGCTCCAGGCGGAAAAATACTTGGAGTGCCCCGATTGCCCTAATCTTATAAGTGCTGATGACTATGAAAAAGCCGAAGAGGAAGAAGAGCCATTTGAATGCACCCAATGCCAAAGAGACCTTTCCGGCCTGACTCTTACCGAGACCATCAGGTACAGGTTAAAGCCGGACGGACAACCCCAGAACATAAAAGAAGATGAAAAACCAACCATTGATATTGCCCGGATAATAAAAGAGTTACGCACTGATAAAGGCGTTAATCCGACACCATTGCCGTCCGAGATTCGGATACAATTTAAGGACCCTGAATACAGATTGGTGGCAATAGAAACCAAAATAAACGGCAATTGGCAATGGATAGAAAGCGAAGACAAAACATATAAACTTGTGGAGGACCTGCAATTCCAACCCTTACAGACAGGCAAGCGGAAGACATTAAGCACATATCTAATAGAGTTGGCTGCTCATGGTGAGTTGAAAATTCCCAAGGGAAAAAAGCACAGCAAGGAACAAGACAAACTTGCCACGGCGAAGAAACGGCTTAACGAAAAGTTAATGCCATTATTTGGTTTAGAGCAAGAACCTGTTATATGTGAAAACGGCGTTTATAAGCCGCGTTTGGAACTACTTCCCTATAAAGCGCCGGATGAGTGTTGACATCATTGTGGTGATTGTCAACAGGTTGTCAGCAGTCAGCAAGATTTCCCAACGGTCATTCTTCCATTAAACCCTTATATAATAAGGGTTTCCCGTCATCGGTCAGCATAAATACCAAAATATCCAGATAATACCACCTATTTTACACTATTAGATAGAAGAGGTGTAGTTCTCTTCAGGAGGTATTATATGGAAAAATGTCAAGGATGTCTTGATTTGATGGAAAAGGCAAAGGGGCGCGGGCTATGCCCGGCATGCTATGATATCCGCTACCCCAAAGGTGAACGGCTTTTGCCGCCGCTAAGATGGTTTCACGGCGGTAAATGGATTGATATCAGTCCGTTAATGTCATGGCGGAATGGATATGAAATCGTAACAAGCGATGAACAAGCGGCGGTAAAAGAAAGCGCGCAATTATTACCGGAAGAACAGGATGGATAATACCTCCGGTAGAAAGGACAAACTTATGTTTAAGTCAATGTCCGATTTCTGGAGAAAGGTTATCAAGACGGTCATTGAGATTATCTTAGACCTGCTCCAGAAGAAGAGCAAATAACACACCCCTTACCCCTCTTGACTCCACGAACCCTGACGGGTTCTTCCTTCACCCCGATGGGGTTCAGGACGAGAACCCCGAAGGGCTGAGCGAGAACCCGGAACGGGTAGAGGGGAGTTTAAGGCGGTTGCAAAATTACCAGTCGGTGGGGGCTATCACAAGTGTCAGTGGTCCCCTAACGGGGCTTGACGAGCCACAGCAAGATACGGATGGCCCCGCCGGCTGTCTACTAATGAAAGCCCCGATGTCGTCCCGATACCCATCAGGACTTATCGGGGTCTAAGAGCCTGTAACGATATTCCGCCCCCGAAAGCATTCGGGGTCGGCTATCTAACAGTCTCTAAGAGAGGAGAAAATTATGCCAAGGAGAAAAGGTGTAATCCGGTATAGCCCCGGTAGTGAGGGGCTGTTCGGTGAGGGTTCTGATGCCTACGAAG
>JASEHY010000061.1 GCA_030018555.1 Planctomycetota bacterium | reverse complement strand
CTCAATTTTCTCCCATTCTGAATTTTGATCTTCCGTTTCTTTCTATGAGGAGCAATAATTTCTATTCCTCGTTCTTTCAATTCATCTCGGAGTTTCTCCGAATCATACGCTTTATCACAAATCAATCGCTCCGGCTTTTTCCCCAGTTTCTCAATCGTTTTATTGGCCAGTTTTACCTCATGTGGAGAGGCAGAGTGCAAGGACACTCCCAAAGGAATACCTTGGCCGTCTGTCACCACCATAAGCTTCGAACCCTTGCCCTGCTTGGTTTTGTCGATTTGTGCGCCCCTTTTTTTGCTGGAATAAAACTACCGTCCATAAAACATTCGCTCCAGTTGATTTGCCCTTTTCTATCTAATTTATTTATAAATTTCCTCCAAATATTTAACCAAATACCTTTTCTTTCCCAGAGTTTTAATCTTCGCCAACAGGTAGAAAGACTGGGATATTTATCTGGTAAATCTTTCCAGCGGACACCAGTCCTGAAAACCCATAAAATGCCTTCTAAAACCGACCGATTATCCTTCCATGGTCGCCCCTTACTTTTCAACCTGGGTAGTAGTGGTTTTATCGCTTTCCATTGTTCATTAGTTAAATATACCGCTCTACTCATAGGCATTACCTCCTATGAGTATTTATCGGCAATTATCCATGAAAAGTACTTATGAGACCGCTTCTAATCTGATTTAAACAGATTTAACTAAGAGAATTTTTTGCTTAATCAGTTCTAATCTGTTCAATCCGATTACTTTATCGCCCCAGGTTAATATATGGATAAAAGACATGTAGAAATTCAGAAAGGTATTATCCCGACACCCGCCTGACCGAAGTCAGTCGGGCAGGTTCGTCGGGATCTAACTGGCGTCCGCCAGACCCCGAAAGCATTCGGGGTGCGGATACATAGATAACCACACGATTACACACAATTACGAGGTCTCAAAACAATGAATATCTGTCTAATCTATCCATTAATGTCTGAGAAAAGAAGCAGGATTGACGAGAACAAACAATACTGGCCCCCCTTAGGTCTTGCCTATATTGCCGCAGTGTTAGAAGAACATAACCACAAGGTTAAAATTATAGACAGGGATTTATCTTTAAAAGAAAATAGATTGGATTTTGAAAAAACAGATAGAGACACCTTGGATTTAATCAACTCTTTTAACCCAGAAATCGTCGGGTTTACTGTTACCACACCTAATGTGAGTGATGCAAATTATGTTTCAACCCTGATAAAGAAAGAAATCCCGAAAATAACCACCATAATCGGCGGACCGCACTGTATAGGCGAACCAATCCTGACACTCCAGAAATGCCCATCCATAGACATCTTAGTGCGTGGCGAAGGCGAAAATACCATGCTTGAAATAGCCAATGGTTGCAACCTGACCGATATTACCGGAATCGTCTATCGGAATAAAGAAAATATCGTATCAAACCCTGATAGACCAGTAATCCAAAACTTAGATAGTTTACCATTACCTGCAAGACACCTCTTAAGAATGGACCTTTATTTGAGGCCGAGCAGGTTTACCAGCAGAAATTTGAGTCTGCGAACAACCCATATTTTTACAGCGAGAGGATGTCCGTATAGATGCCACTATTGTGCGGGGCCAATTAGTTTTGGTGGGAAAGTCCGATATCATTCACCTGAAAGGGTTGTAAGCGAGATAGATTATCTTATATCTGAATATTCTATAGAAGCATTATATTTCGCCGAGGATATGTTTCTGGCTAACAAAAAGAGGGCAAGAAAGATGCTTTCTCTGTTCATAGAAAAAGGTATTAATAAGAAAATCAAGTGGATGGCTCAATTAAGCACAAATATTGTTGATAAAGAATATTTGGAACTAATGAAAGATGCTGGCTGTGTTCATGTAGAATATGGCTTTGAATCCGGCTCGCAAAGAATATTGGACTTAATGAATAAAAAGGCAACGGTCAAAAAGAATCTAATGGCAGTTAATCTGACAAAGGAAGTTGGCTTACGTTTCCAGGGAAATATAATTACGGGTTATCCTGGAGAGACCGAAGAAGATTTCCACAAAACATTAGATTTCTTGAGGAAAACCAAACCACATAATATCGGGTTTAATCTCTTTATGCCATTACCTGGTTCATTCATTTATAATAAACTGAAAGCGGAAGGGAAACATCTTCCTGATTGGGATAGTATTGGAGACCCTGAAATGTCACAGATAATTTATGCCGATATGTCTAAGCCAAGATTTGAAGAACTCTATCTAAAAGCAAGATTTAAGATTATTCTTCCTATAAATCTATATTATTTTATTAAAGACAATATCAAAAATCCATTAAGGATGATTTATATCGGCCTTACTCAATTTAAGGGTGTTGTAGTCAAAACTATAAGGGCTATGATGAGACTCAGGAAACTCAAAAATACGGCTTGACCCCTCGTTTTTACTCACCAGAAAAAACGATTTCATCTATGAGAAATGTGTGTGCTGTCATTGTTTCGTATAATCCGGAAGATTACCTTATCCCTAATGTAATGGTGATTAGACCACAGGTTGACGAGGTTATTATCATTGATAACGGCTCGTCCGAAAAATCACTGCATATCCTGGATACTGTCAGTAAAATTGAAGGGGTAAAGGTCATTTATAATAACGATAATCTCGGAATATCTGCGGCATTAAATATTGGGATTAAATATGCAATGAACGCCGACTACAGTTGGGTTGCCACTTTTGACCAGGACAGTAAGGTTGCTCCAGAATTTATCAGTTCAATGTTGTCCGCTTACGAATTATGTGAATACAAAAACTCGGTAGCCATCATTTTTCCCATCTACTATAATCCTGTGACCGGGAGACGACTTTCCTTCGGGAGTGATGGGACGCCTATGACATCCGGTAATTTACTTCCGACTTATATTTTCCCCAAAGTCGGTTTATTTGATGAGGATTTCTTCATTGACTATGTGGATGTCGAATTTTGCCTTCGTTGTTTATTTCACGGGTTCAGGACAATTGAGGCACAGAATGCAATTCTATACCATGCGTCAGGGAAGCCGACGCAACATAGATTCTTGTGGGAAGATATATTGGTTACTCATCATAGTCCTTTAAGAGGGTATTATGGTGCCAGAAACAGAGTTGTTCTCTGGAAACGATATTTTTTAGTAGAACCATACTGGGTAAAACAAGATATTATCAACATGGTTAGACACATACTAAAGATTGTCTTATACGAAAAAGATGTCATTAAAAAACTCTTCTCTATTCTAAAAGGTACATACCACGGGTTTGTTGGAAAGACGGGAAAATATAAGTAGAGTTCCCATAGACCTGCCATTTCACGGTCAGGGGTTTCACTGCAAGATAGTAATACTGATTTTCCAAAATCCCCCTTGACAAAATAGAGATATTTTGCTACTATAACATTATAACATTATAAAAAGAGAGGGGGTGATAAATAATGGTAAATGGCGCATATGTTGGTGTAAATATCCAGCCGGAATTGACCAAGTCGGTGTATCAGAGATTGACTACTACAACAGGGATAAGGACTTTCAAGCCAGTAACTGGACGCTATGACGCGATTGTGTACTTAGAAGGTCTTACCCCAGAGAAAATAAGTAGTTTCGTCGTGAATAATCTCCGTGCTATCAGAGGCGTGACGGCTACAGAGACTTTCTGGGTCCTACCGACGACTATTACTAAGAGGTAACTGCAGCAGTGAATATTCCGGTTTGAGGGGCACATCCCAGCAAGTTGAATCCCGATTGGTCGGGATTAATTAGAGGGTCTGGGATGTGTTCCCTCTTGGACTGCATATCTCATTACATTTCATTTTCTCCAGAAGAAAGTAGCCGACGGAGTTATTTCTTCCTTTCTCAAAGTATCATCATACCTTGACTTATTTTTAGATTCAGTTATATTTGCCCCGTTAGAGATAAAACTCAATCTGTCCGATACTCTTTCTTTCGCCTTATCTTTAGGTAAAGCAGATATCGGCGTTTTCGGTTTACGGTCGTCCCGCTGGGACGACCTATCTCTAACGGGGGTTACCCCCTAACAAGGTGTGCTTCTTATGTTTGCTGACCTGAAAATGTTTCTACCATATCTCAAACGTTATCGGTGGAAATTGTTACTCGGCATATTATTCCTTGGAGTGGTAGATATTCTGGATGTGGCTTTACCTCTTATCACCAGATATGCTATAGACCACATATCTGCCGGTAATGTTCTAACGATACTCTTGTTCTGTGCTTTAGGTTATGTGCTGGTAATGGTTTTACAAGCCATCGGGAGGTTCGTTTATAGATTTGGGTTCCAGGGGACTGCAGTCTATATCGGCAGGGATTTAAGGCGTGAATTATTCGCTCATACGCAGACCTTATCTACAAATTTCTTCAACCAGACCAAGACCGGAGATTTGATGTCTCGTGCCACGAATGATATTGAGGCGGCTCGTCATTTCTACGACGGCGCCATTTTTATCGCTACCGACATTATCCTCTATTTTCTGACCGTTCCGTTTATTATGCTGTTCTTGAGTGTTAAGTTAACTATCTTGAGTGTAATCACTATGCCGATTCTACCCTTTTTTGCCTATTGGATGAGCACTCGGATACACCATCGCTTCAAGCAGATACAGGAGACATTTGCCAGGATGAGTGAGCGGGCGCAGGAAAACTTTGCCGGCGCACGGGTAATAAAATCTTTTGCTCAAGAAGATAACGAGATAAAAGATTTTGCCGCCGTCTCATCGGACTATCTCAGGAAGAATCTTGCTCTTGCGAAGTTAGAAGCACTCTTTTCTCCGACGATGAGGCTCAGTGCCGGTTTAGGAATGCTTATTGTGTTGTTTTTTGGCGGAATGGAAGCGATAAAGGGAACTATCAGTGTCGGGACATTTGTAGCGTTCCCGTTTTATTTAATGCGTCTGCTCTGGCCTATGATGGCGCTGGGTATGACCCTCTCCATCTATCAACGCGCTGTCGCCTCAATGCAGAGATTACAGGAAATATTCAATACCAAACCTGAAATTACCAGCCCGGTCAATCCTATTAAAAAGGAAATAAAAGGCAGGATAGAATTCAAGAATGTTACTCTTATTTACCCCTCCCGTACGGGCGAGGCACTAAAAGATATTAACCTTGTCATACCAGAGGGCAGGACTGTGGCAATAATGGGACCTCTCGGCTCAGGCAAGACCTCTTTGATAAACCTTATCACTCGTCTTTATGAGCCATCTTCTGGCGAAATCCTTATTGATGGTTTTAATGTGAAACAATTTGCACTTGATGATTTATCTCGGCAGATAGCGGTAGTCCCTCAGGATGTATTTCTGTTTTCTATGAATATCAGCGATAATATCGGATTTGGAATCAGTAACCCTCCCGTACGGGCTGAAAAGATTGCGAATGCGGCAAGAGTTGCGATGGTTCATAATGATATTGAGAATCTCCCTGATAAATACCAGACGATGTTAGGTGAACGAGGCATAAATCTCTCAGGCGGTCAGAAACAAAGGACTACTATTGCACGGGCAGTCATTAAAGACCCGAGAATACTCATTCTGGATGATTGTTTATCCAGTGTGGATGTGGATACTGAAGAAGCAATCCTGAACAATCTTAAAGATATTCTCAAGAAGCGCACCAGCATAATAATCTCACATCGTCTGCCTGTTATTAAATTTGCAGACTGGATTATCTTTATGGAAGATGGTCAGATTGTAGAAACCGGGACGCATAATGAATTGCTGAAAAAGAAAGGACGTTACAGCAAGTTCTATCAACACCAGAAGATACTCTCTGAGTTAGAGATTGACAACTCAAGAGAGAATGTAGAGGGAACATCTTGAAATGACAAACTATCACTATGAGGACGAGATACTGGGCAAGGTCTATGATACCCAGTTAATGAAACGGCTACTCGGCTATGCCAGACCCTATTACCGCTTAATCATTATCAGTCTGGTGATAGTGCTTCTTTCTATAGCGGTCTTTCTGTGTGAGCCGTTGCTGATTGCTCTTGCGATAGATAAGGGAATCAGACCTAAGGACACCTCTGTCTTGACTCTGATAGCCCTGGCATATCTTGGTGTAACATTATTAAACTGGCTCTTGGGCTTTCTTTCCACATATACCCTATCGTATTTAGGCAACAAAATAATGTATGACCTGCGGATGCAGATATTTTCCCATTTACAGAAACTTTCCTTAAGATACTTTGATAAAAACCCGGTGGGCAGGATGGTAACCAGAGTAACAAATGATATCCAATCGTTGAGCGAATTGTTCTCCGTCGGGTTGGTCACGGTCTTCAGCGATATCTTCAGGATAATCGGGTTGATTATCGTAATGTTCTATCTTAATTATCGTCTAACTTTTATCTCGTTATCGGTGGCGATTTTACTTATCCCCATAGCGTTTTTCTTCCAGAAGGTCCTGCGCAATGTCTATCGTGACATTCGTAAAAAACTCGCCCGTATCAATGCCTATATCGCCGAGAATATATCTGGTATCCGGGTAACCCATCTTTTTAACCGAGAGATAAAGAATATAGAAGAGTTTGAGAATATTAATAACGAGCATTTTAAGGCGAGTTATGATGCGGTGAGATATTATAGTTTATTCGTGCCGTCGGCGACAATTCTTAGAGCAATTGCAATCGGGCTTGCCATCTATTTCGGCGGCAACGAGGTGGTTAAAAACAATATAGAAATCGGCATCTGGGTTGCCTTTCTCTCTTACATGGTGTTTTTCTTTGAACCGATACAGGATTTGGCTGATAAATATACGCTCTTCCAGTCATCAATGGCTTCGGCAGAAAGGGTCTTTAAGATTCTTGATACCGCCCCTGAAATTACCGACCCGCCTCAACCGGTCAGAATCCTGTCTGCCATCCCGATACCATCTGGACAGGCAGGTCAGCACAAAATCAGCGGCAAGATAGAATTTGAGAATGTTTGGTTTTCTTACGAGTCCGAGCAGTCAGGCCTGTCTGCCGACCTGCCCGCCAAAGTATTGGCGCAGGCGGGAGCCCTGCCCGACCGGCAGGCGGGCTCGGCGCAGACAGGCGGGAGCAGGGATGTATTAAAGGGTGTTTCCTTTACACTACAGCCCGGCGAAAGCGTCGCTCTCGTCGGCATCACCGGCGCTGGTAAATCCACCATCATCAATCTACTCTGTCGTTTCTATGATGTGACCAGAGGCAGGATATTGATTGATGGTGTTGATATTCGTCTGATGAACCAGCAGGATTTAAGACGACTCATCGGCGTCGTGCATCAGGATGTTTTCCTATTCTCAGGCAATATTATGAATAATATTAAACTCGGACAAAAAGATATTTCGGAAGAACATATTAGAGAGGTATGTAGATATGTTAATGCGCAGGGTTTTATAGAAAGATTACCGGGCGAATATTATGCGCCTGTGCAGGAAAGGGGAGTAACCCTTTCCGCCGGACAGCGACAACTACTCTCTTTTGCCAGGGTTCTGGTCTTTGACCCATCCATACTCGTTCTTGATGAGGCGACCTCAGCGGTTGATATAGAAACCGAGCGGGCGATTCAGGACGCTATCGGAAAGATTATCAAACAGCGAACCTCTCTTATTATCGCCCATCGGCTCTCCACCATCCAGAATGTAGATAGGATTATGGTGGTGCATAAGGGCGAGATAAGAGAAACGGGCACTCACGATGAACTTATCGCAAAACAGGGTTTATACTATAAACTTTATCAGATACAACTACAACCCATCTTACCTCGCACGGCATAACCCGGAAGTCATCCTTTTCTTATGCGGTTTTCCGTGG
>JASEHY010000060.1 GCA_030018555.1 Planctomycetota bacterium | reverse complement strand
GGGTGTTGCTTTCAGTAAGACAATCCTTGGTAACGATGGTAACTTGGTATGCTTTGGCTGATTCAATAGCGGCTCGCAGACCTGCCACACCACTACCCACAACCAATATATCCGTAACAGAATAGGGGAGTTTGGTGGTATCAAAAGAGATAAGATATTGAGGCAGTTTCATTGTAGTAGGTCTTCAAATACTTTGGTGGTTTTGAATAATGAGCCGTCGGTGGAACTGGCAATAAGTGACTGGACTACGAATGGGTCAGATTCTTTCCCGCTTTGTCGTTCAATTTCTGCGATAGCCCGCCTGAGGCGGACCTGTAGTGTCGCTTCAGGGTTGCCCAAGGCGACATCTTTTGGCGGTAAGCCGACACCTTTTTCGCCACCCTGTACAATCAGGTTATCAAGGGTGTTTGCCACAGCGACAATTTTGGCTATCTGCGGGATATCAGTAATTTGATAGGGGAATCCCTTGCCATCAACTCGTTCGTGGTGATATTTGACCGCAGGGATGATTTCGCCGAGTTCAGGTATCTGAGCCAGTAATTTCTCGCCGGCATAAATATGTTCTTCTTTAGCAGTAGAAGCAGTAGCAATTTTGCCGATGTCATGAAGGAGTGCTGATAACTGGACCTGCGAGACATCGTGAGCATTCATTCCCATATGTTGAGCCAGTATAGAGGCATAATTTGCCACTCTTTCTGAATGACCCTGAATGCTTAAATCCTTCATTTCTACAGCCAAGACAAGGGCTTTCACCATAGACACCAATAATCTTTTTGCTCTTTCTGTGGCTGAGAAAGAGACCATAGCCAGACCACTCTGGATACCGATGATGCTGACTATTTCTAAATCCTCCTGTGTAAAAGGATTAGAAGATAGTTTTTCTAAATACATCACACCATCATACTTGGGCATCTTTATAAGAGGCGCACAGATGACAGAACGGATATTGCCTGTGCCACCAGTCGCATCTGAGGTGAGAATAGGTCTCGTGTATTGAATAGCCCTTTTTATGATAGTCTTACTGATGAGGGGACGTTGAGGGGCAGGTTCTTTCGGATAAGAAGCATGGATGGAAAGTTTCTCTGTTTTCTTGTCTATGAAGATAATATAACCTGTAGTGGCAGTGGCGATGGGAGATAGAGAGTTAATAATCCGTTCTAAGAGAACCTGAGAACTCTTTTCTGAGGCGATGATGCGGGCTATCTCATATACGGTGGACAGATGTCTGGAGACTGCTTTTTTGCCAACAAAATCAGCACGGTGCTTCTTTTCTTCCTCTGTGTCTAATTGTATTTCAATCGTGTCCGTCCCAATCGTTTCATCTCCTGTAGGCACAAACTTTCTGGAAGAGTCCGGGATGGATTCTGGTATTTCTTCCTTGATGAATGCAAAAGAACAACTGCCTATGGTAATAATTGAGCCGGAGATAAGTTTTTCGCCATCAGGTGAAGAAGGTATCTTCATACCATTCACGATGGTGCCGTTTTTACTGTTAAGGTCTCTGATGAAATATTCTACGCTACCTGCTAGATTAAGTTTAGTGAATATTTCCGAATGATGACGCGAACATTTGGCATTGTCGCTGAGAGAGAGGTCGCAGTCACTCTCACGACCGATAACGAACTTCTTACCTTCGGGTATATCCCTGTCTGCCGTGCCGAACGAGGCATCGGGACAGGCAGGAAGGGTTATGTATTTTGTATCCTCTGGGCTTTTACCACTGATTATTTTCAGGTATGACATATTGTGCCACCTTACTTTGTCTCAACTATCTGTCCATCAACCAACCTTATTATCCGATGCGAGCATCTGGCAATATTCTCATTATGAGTTACGATAACAAAGGTTTTTCCATTCTGTCTATTTAATTCCACGATTAAGTTCTGGATTTCTGATGTAGTCTGAGAGTCAAGATTACCGGTTGGCTCATCACAAAAGATTATTTCAGGGTCAGTTATTAATGCTCTGGCAATCGCGACCCTCTGTTGTTCCCCGCCGGATAATTGTCCCGGTGTATGGGATAAGCGATGCTCCAAGCCCAACCTGTTGATTAAGGACATTGCTTTATCTTTTAATACTCTACTTCTGATTTTCCAGCCGACCACAGAATAGGATATCATATAAGGCAGTAGAATATTGTCCAGTATATTTAACTCTGGAATAAGATGATAAAACTGGAAGATGAAGGCGAATGAAGAATTCCTTAATCGTGCCTGTTCGCCCATAGACAACAAATAGAGGTCTTTATCTTTGAATAATGTTCTGCCTGAGGATGGTTTATCAAGTAATCCCATAATGTGAAGGAGTGTGCTTTTACCAGCGCCTGATGGACCTACAATAGATAGAATCTCACCTTCTTTTATCTCTAAAGAAACACCTTTCAGGACATCTATAAAGCCATTACCACTCCTGAAACGGCGTGAAATATTCTCTGCCTTGAGTATAATCTTACTTGTAGTAAGCCCTTCGTTCCTCCCGCCCCGATGGGCGAGGCTCGCCACAGGCGGCAGGATAAACTCAGCGAATCTATCTGTATTATTCATATCGTAAAGCATCCACCGGATTAAGTCGTGAGGCTTTCAATGCCGGATAGATACTGAATAATAAACTCACCAATAATGTAGCGATTACAATAATAAGAATAGTAAAATAATTAATCTCTGATGGAATCTTCTCCAGATAATAAATATCAGGAGGAAATAGTTTCCAGCCACTGCGGTGATATATAAAATCTTCAATAGGGTTAAGATAGTAAGCAAGGGTGTAGCCGGCGATGACACCGATGACACTGCCGATGGTTGCTACTAATAAACCCTGCCAGATGAATAGCCACATGATACCGTAGGGTCTTGCGCCCAAGGAAATAAGAATCCCGATGTCTTTGGTCTTTTCTACTACCCGCATAGTAAGCAGGGCAAGGATATTAAACGCCGCAACCACCACTATGAAAAATAGCAGGAAGGCATTGATATTCTTCTCTGTCGCCACCGCCCTTAGAAGATTCCGCTTTTCCTCTTCCCATGTATTAAGCCGGAAATAGCCCAGAGACCCCAACTTCTGTCTGAGTTGTTCCCTTACCGATTCAACATTACGATAATCTTTTATAGTGAGACATATCTTGGTTACGCCTTCATCCACACCGAGAAAATCCTGAGCGGTCTTGAGCGGTATATAGATATTACTATCATATTCAAACATTCCTGTTCTGAATTTACCAGTAGTCTGAAAATCCTGACGAACAGGCACAGGGATACCTGATTTTAGTTTTAGGGTAGTAAGCGAGATAATATCGTCTAAATCATATTTGAGTTGATTACCAATAATAACAGGGGGGAGATTGTTCCATGTCTTTTCTGGGAACTCAAGAGGAGTGCCGTGGGAGAGATATTTTTCATAAGCATTGACATTTTTCTCCAGGAGTGGCTCTATGCCGATAATCTGGACGAAGTTGAGACCTGAGCCAAGTAGGGCACCCCATTCTAAACGAGGGGCATAGCCGACTACCTCTTCAGTGCTTTTAATCTGCTCAATTACCTTCTGGAAATTAGGGACAAAATAACTATCACCGCTGGTGATATTAAGATGAGCGGAAGTGCCTCTGATGCGCTCACGCATCTCCTTGCTGAAACCACCCATTACAGAGGTAACCACAATCAGAGCCATCACGCCGACTGCGATTCCGCCAACCGCAAGAAATATTATCTTACGGCTGAGCAAATAACGCCAGGCAAGAAATATCTTATACATAGTGTTTATAATATGTAATTATTTAGCCGTCTGAAAAATTCCCCCTTATGGCGCCGAAGCGCCATGGCGTCTTTAGCGCCATTAAAGTGGGCGAGGGAGTTGTTATTCACCGTCCCACTGGGATAAACGCCGACGCAAAGGAAAAGTCCCCTCTAATAAGAGTGGTCAGGGGTGTGTCATTCCCCCGAATTATCGTAACTTTTGTAACCCTTGTAACTATTGTTTAGTCGCAGTTTGAGTTTACGAATTACTGCGACTTATCCCGTTAGGGAAACCTATTGTAACATTATTCTTGCTGTCCCCCGAATTACCACCATTTTCAGAAAACTACGCCCGTTATTCCGCACAAATCCTCACTTTCCCGCCCTGGGAAGTGTCCCCTCTACACTGTAGGAAGCGTTAGCGAAGGGATTATCGGGCATAACCAATAATTAAGAATTATGAATTACCCTCAGGCGTCCCCACGAATTTCGGGGATTTATTTCAGCCTGATTACTTCAATACCCAGGTCTTTACAGATACCTTTGGCCGTAAAGGTATTTATTTCGTTATGCCTTGGAACCGTTGCCGAACGACCGTTCTGGGGGTTATAAAATAGGGTATGCTTCTTGCCCTCGTGCTCAAAGATACATCCTTTCTCCGTGAGATATCTAATCAATCCTTTCCGTTTCATACAGTTACAGCGATTTTCTCTTCCAGCACCTTTTTCTGCCCTTTGACGAAATGCCTGTAATTTGAAGCGAGAATCATTCGGATTGCTTCTTTGATATTTTCTTTTACCTCGGCAATAGTTTTGCCTTGCGAATGGGCACCGGGCAGTTCCTTAACATAACCCGCATACCAACTACCTAATTTCACGATAACCATAGTATAATTAATGGACATATATTCTCCTTCCTTTTCACCTTAATTTAGCAGATAATATGAAATATGTCAAGATTATTCCGCGGTTCCATTCTAACACGGAGACACGGCGGCATAGTATCAGGTAGGGACAAGGGGGACACATCCCACGCCTTGGAAACCGCTATTCTTATCGTTTAGATAACGGACTTATCATAAAATGTCTGTCTTATTATTTATACCGCCTCCTAATTTCTGAGAACCCCGCCCCAGTCTCCTTATAAATCAAGCCTTACAGCCGATGGGAAGTGTCCCCCTAACAACCTAGGACTCACTACAGGTTGATTTTTCATTTACGCTGCCTCGCAATCCGCCTAAACCAACCCATTCCCGCGGTGGGAAGTGTCCCGCTCACAGAACAATACACTCTGATCAACCTTCTGTGTTATTTTGTCTATTACTCGTTGAAGTTTCTTGTTAATTAATCCTGTAATATCAACCCCACTCAATTTCTTTTTGCTACTTCTGGTAAATTCTTGTTTTAAGGCGGCAAAAAATAAAACATTCCACTTGTCATCTTTGAATCTTTCTGCAAACATCGGCGATTTTAATTTGTTCTCAAGTTGTTTTTCCCTATCCTCTGGTATCACTAAATACTTATTAACCTTATTATCAATATTTGACCCTCGCTGTAATGCCGATGTCATACTGGTGGTTGATTCTATCTCAAATACACAATGCACCTTATTATTTTTAATCCAGAGCAAATCTACCGTTTCCACAATATCTGGTTGTTGAATATTGATAATTTTGGTCAGTCCTTTTAATGTAACATATTGTTTTAATGGTCCTGTTTTATCTATCTTGTCCAATATCCCTTTAAGAATATGGTTTTGCTCAATCCGGCCAATCCAGATGTCAAATCCTTTTGCCCGTCCAATTTCGGCAAGTATCGCAATCATTGTCGTATGTTCTCTTTCTATGTTTTCTTCTAACGCATCAGAGTTTATCATCCACGAGCCACCAGGAATTTCTCTTGCATAAACTTTTAATGCCTCTTTGATACTCATATTATCCGAAGTAAGTGAATTAGGAAATTCCATGCTGACCGCATCCCACATTTCAGTAAAGGTTACCTTTCCTCTTTGTTGGAGTTTACGCAGGACAGTTCTTTCTACCCGTTCGGAAAGCGGCACTGTTTGTAAATGGGCAATTTTAGAGATATCTTTAAACCACCAGAGTTGTCCTTTAGCAAAACCAACAATCATCGGTATTAATACAAAATCTTTATCCAAATGGGCTTGAAGGACTTTTTTTACATCAAGTCCGGTATTAAGTTCTGAGAAAAAGCCATGCCTGGCTAACTCAGGGTCAATCGCATTAATGATAATCGTATAAGGAGTCGGCTCACCTCTCTCCGCAAGAACTCTTGTTGTTGTTTCAGTAACGATTCTACCAAAACGCGATTCATCAATCGTTTGAGGTTTTACCGATTCTCCTTGACTCAGTTTCCGGAACCGTAGATAAAAATCCCCTTGTGCCGAGCCGTAAGGGTCAAGCATTGCCTTGGCTGAAACCTGTCCAAGTGGTTGATGATGTATCTTCTCATATTCAAACCCAGCAAAGACACCAGCATATATTGTGGCATTCCTGACCTTGAAGGTCGGATTATGGAATGTTACAGTCAGGTATTTATCAGGTTTTAATATGCTATGCATATCCTCAAAACTTCGTCTGAGCAAACTATGGTAAGAATTAAAACTTTTCCCTTGTTTTTCATTCCGCACCACCTCATCAGAAAGCAACTTCTCTAAATAACCATTGTCCTTTTTAAGCCATGCAACCCAGAGATAGGCAAGTTCACCATATTGAATAGAGGCGTCATATGGAGGGTCAGTGAAGATATAATCAACGCCACCTGAATCCCCGAATTCCTTCTTCATCTCTGACATCAAGTCAAATGACGAACCGGTGTATATAAAGACATCTGCCTTTTTGTCAATTACATCACGAAAGTCCTGAGCAAATTTAATATTAGAGAAAAATGAGTTACTCTCTTCTTTTGCCTTAATTAACCCCTGATGCCCTAATATAGAACTCTTAAATTTATCCCAGACATTCTGTTCCATAAAACTCGGTGCGAACCAATAGGTGTGGATGGACCATGTAGAACTGTAAGCCGTTTGATGGCTACCAGCGGTTGGTTTTATTGCGGGCATCATTTTTGTGCACAAATGCACCATTGAAGAAAAGGCAATCTTAAGAAAATCTCTGATGGTTTTATTATCCTCCGATTCTATTGCCTCCATCAGCCAAGCCAATGCCTGCAGGTTTCGTTTGGTAAATAATTCATCTAATGATTCATATTTATGCTTGGTCTTAAAAGGCGAGCCATCAGGATAGTATAATTTGTTTTTGGGGTGCCACTCTTTTATGGCAGATTTTCCTATCTTTGCAAGAAGTTCTTTATCATAGGTATTAGGATGGCAATTACTCTCTTGTCTATTACCACACTGAGGACATTTCTGGTATCTTATTTCCTGATATTTACCTTTATTCCAGATGGCGCAATTAAAAGGGAATTCTGTCTTACACTTACGGCATTTGGTAAGGTATAATGATAGAATTTTATTCCTTACTTTGCTCTCAACCCTTTTGAATGCCTTTTGTAATTCCATAAGTGAGACCGGTTTAATAGTCAACCTGATAATCTCTGTTGCGATGGGCAATAAATCGCTGACGATAACTCTTCGCTTATGCTTCAACGCCTCCATTGCGGTAACGCCGCTACCGGCAAATGGGTCAAAGACAATTCCGTCTTCAGGGCAATAGGTCTTGATAAACTCTGCTACAACATTCCATGTCTTTCTCGCCCAATATTTATGCCAAACATACATCGGTGTATGGGCTTCAGGCGGAATCTGACGATTAAGGTCATTAATCTTAGATTTCTTAATCGTTGGGATTTGTGTATCTTCTTCTTTAAGCATCTTATTGTTTCTCCAGATATTTAACGATTCGGCGAGCAAGTTCAAAGACCGCAGCCAATCGGGTCGCCTTGACCAATTTTAAGCCCTTTATCTTTTCTATTTCCGCTAATGACTTACCCATCAATCCATAAACCGAATGGTATTTATCTATTATTTCATCGGCTATTTGTTCTGCAGATTTACCTTTTACTCCTGAACCAATAATAATTGCAAGCAATTCTTTATCGGTGCAATCAGCGGGGCTTAATCGTCTTAATTTACCACCCGGATGTTGCCAATTCTTCATATCTTTTTAGTAGCATTAAATAATTAAACCTAACCCAAATCAACAAATATCTGTCTTTTCCCTATCAGGAAGTAGTATTTAATTGTAACCTCCCCCGCCTTAAATCTGTCCTGCCGCCCGTAAGGGCGAGCCTCTCCAAAGGGCGGGAAGGTGTTCATATATGCATTTTTTGTCCTATGGTTACCCCCTAAAATCGCCCGAAATGCCCCCCTTCGTTTTGGAGTCCCATTGATATATA
>JASEHY010000005.1 GCA_030018555.1 Planctomycetota bacterium | reverse complement strand
CAGGCTGTCCAAAAAGGTAGCGGTGCGATTTACCCAGCACACTCCACGAACCCTGACCCTTCAGACCCAGAGGGTCCTCAGGGCGAGGACCCGAAGGGCGGGTTCTCTCTGAGCGAGAACCCGGAACGGGTAATTTATGTGCTGGGTTGTATATGTTAATTCCACACATGGACTTTTTGGATAGCCTGTAAGGAGTCAATTTATGTCAATAGAATATGAAACACTTCTTCTGATTGCAGGTTCTTTTATTCTGGGGGCTGGGATAGTCTATCTCTTTATTTTTATCCAGCAGAAGAAAACCAAACAGAAGGCAAAGGACATCATCACTTCCGCACAAAACGAAGCAGATAAGATAAAAAAAGAGGCAACTTTTACTGCCAAAGAAGAGACCTACCGTATCAAAGAGCAGACCAATCGTGAAATTAATGAAACCAGATATGAACTTAAAGGGTTTGAACGCCGACTTCTCAAAAGAGAAGATGCCATAGACCGCAAGGCAGATATGCTTCAACGACGGGAACAACAGATTGAAAATATGGAAAAATCTATCGCAGAGAAAAACAATCTCTTGTCCCTCAAGAATAAAGAACTGGAATCTCTTGTAGAAAAGGAAAAACAGGTTCTCCAGCAAATTTCTGGCTTAAGCCGCGAAGAGGCAACCAGAATCTTCCTGAGTAGATTAGAAGCAGAACTTCAAAAGGAGGAAGCCGACCTGATAAAAAAACACCAGGAACGGTCAAAGGAAATGGGTGAATCTGAAGCCCGTAAAATTATTAACATCGCTATCCAGAAATATGCATCTGACCAGAGCGGTCAGTCATCGGTCTCCACCGTAGATATAATGAGTGATGATATGAAAGGACGTATCATCGGTCGCGAGGGAAGAAATATCAGAGCATTTGAAAAAGCATCAGGAGTAGAATTGATTGTGGACGATACCCCCGGTGTGGTAATTATTTCCTCTTTTGACCCTCTTCGTCGCGAAGTGGCTCGCCGCGCACTGGAAAAACTTATGGCTGATGGCCGTATTCAACCAGGTAGAATTGAAGAAGTAGTGGAACTCACTAAAAAAGAGTTAAATGATGTTATCACGCAGTCCGGCAACCAAACCTGCTATGAAATGAATATACCAAATATCAATCCCAAACTGGTGTCGTTGTTGGGCAGGTTAAAATTCAGAACAAGTTATGGTCAGAATGTTCTTCAACATTCTATTGAGGTAGCATATTTAGCGTCGGCTATGGCAGCAGAATTAGGACTGGATTCAACCACCGCCAAGAGGGCTGGATTGCTTCACGATATCGGTAAGGCAATAGACCATGTTGAGGAAGGGACGCATCCATCTTTGGGCGCTGATTTAGCCAGACGCTGTGAGGAAAGGCCGGAAATCGTTGATGCCATAGAAAAACACCACGAGACCATTAACCTTGATATGCCTTATACCTTGCTAATCTCGGCAGCCGATGCAATATCCGCATCCAGACCAGGTGCCAGACGCGATACAGTAGAAAAATACCTGCAGAGAATCAAACAACTTGAGGGTATTGCAAACGCCTATCAGGGCGTGGAAACATCTTATGCTATTCAAGCAGGTAGAGAAATCAGAATTTTCGTTAATGCTTCAAAGGTTGACGATAGCCAGGCAACTATCCTGAGCAGGAATATCGCCCAGGACATTGAAAGAGAACTTAAATATCCGGGCGAAATTAAGGTAGCCGTAATCCGTGAAACCAGGGCTATTGAGTATGCAAGATAAGTTATTAGATGGAAGTTAATATATTGGTAATCGGTGACATCGTCGGTCGGCCTGGCAGATTATCCATAAAAGAAATTCTCCCGCACCTGATTAAAAAGGAGCAAATCCATTTCTGCGTGGCGAATGGTGAAAATGCAGCAGGTGGTTCAGGCATAACTCCTCAAATCGCTACAGAATTATTTTCTTACGGCATCAATGTTATAACCTCTGGCGACCATATCTGGAAAAAGAAAGAGATTATAGATTACATCAATAAGACCCCGACTCTTTTAAGACCCGCTAATTATCCGCCAGAATCTGCTGGAAACGGTTATGGCGTTTTTATTATTAATAGTAATCCTGATGTAAAAATCTGTGTAATCAACCTTCAAGGAAGGGTTTTTATGCCTCCATCAGATTGCCCCTTTCACACCATTGATAATATTATATCCTCTATGCCTTCTGATACCAAAATAATTTTAGTGGATATGCATACAGAGGCAACATCTGAAAAGGTAGCAATGGGATGGCACCTTAATGGAAAGGTTAGTTGTGTTTTTGGAACCCATACTCATATTCAGACTGCTGACGAATCTATCCTTTCCAACGGCACTGCCTATATTACCGATGTCGGAATGTGTGGCCCCTATGACTCTATTATCGGACGTAGAACTGACCGTGTTTTGAGTGCCTTTATTACCGGAATGCCCGCAACCTTTGATGTCGCTAAAAGTGATATCAGAGTATCAGGTATTATTCTAACCATAGACTCAGAAACAGGAAAGACAATCAGGATAAAGCGAATTTCTGAAAGATTAGAAATGCCATCTGAAACTCGCGAAGAATCAAATAGCGACGATACGAACTAAGTCGCGGAAAGTATAAACCACAGATATACACAGATAGATAAACACCGATAAAATCCGTGTTTATCTGTGTTCATCTGTGGTTGCAGTTTGCTTGTGGAAAATAAAAATACACTCCCTCTTTTCAAAGAGGACAAGACAGATAGAAAGGTCTTCACTGTCTCAGAACTTACCGAGCGTATAAAATCTTGCTTGGAGTCCTCTATCGGCTCGGTCTGGGTAAGTGGTGAGGTGTCAAACCTGCGTCAGCCCGTCTCGGTCCACCTCTATTTCTCACTTAAAGACGAATTTTGCCAGATTAGATGTGTTCTCTTTGACTCCACTCGCCTGCTTATAAAATTCCAGATAGAAAATGGAATGAAATTGGTCATCTCTGGCAGGGTTACCGTGTATAAGAAATCAGGGGAGTATCAGATAATAATAGAAGCAGTTGAGCCGAAAGGAATTGGCGCTCTTGCGGTCGCATTAGAACAATTAAAGAAGAAATTATCTGCGGAGGGCTTATTTGACCCCTCAAGAAAGAAACCTATCCCCTTTTTACCACAGAAAATAGGCATTATTACTTCTCTCTCAGGGGCAGTATTACAGGACATCTTAAATATCATTGAGCGGAGATTCGCAACGAGTCATCTTGTAATATATCCTGTTAGAGTTCAGGGAGAAGTGGCAAAAGAAGAAATCGCACAGGCAATTGACGATTTCTCTACACTCCCCTACCGACCTGATGTGCTTATCCTTGCCAGAGGTGGCGGAAGTATAGAAGACCTCTGGGCTTTTAATGAAGAAATAGTGGCACGGGCAATCAGCCGCTCAAAAATCCCTATCATATCTGCAATCGGACACGAAACTGATTATACTATAGCAGATTTAGTGTCTGATAAAAGAGCCCCAACTCCATCCGCGGCTGCTGAAATAGTTCTGCCTCTAAAAGACGACCTTATTAAACAACTATCCAATCTGCATAATAAACTGGTGGATTCACTGAAATATCAGATAAAACTTGCAAAAACCAAACTGACTGCTTTACAAAAGGATTCCGGCTGGCAGGCACCGTTAAATAAGATACGCGAATTTTATCAACACCTTGATGACCTTTCCGGCAGAATAGCGGTAGCAATGAAAAGTAAGATAGAAACCTTATCTTTGCTCCTTTCAAATAAAGCATCTCAATTGGAAGGTCTATCGCCGTTAAACATTCTCTCACGCGGTTATTCCATTACGAAACTTCTTAAAACCGATAAAATAATAAAATCTATAAAAGAGGTGCAACAGGGAGAAAAAATCCTGACCAAGTTAAGAGACGGACAATTTATCTCTGTTGTTGAAAGGCAATAAAATATGAAAAATAAAGAGAGATTTGAGGATTACCTTAACGAGGTAGAGAAGATTCTATCTGACCTTGAGGGAGGTAACATAGACCTTGAGAAATCTCTGGAGAAATATGAAGCAGGCATCAAGGCACTGAAAAAATGCTATGAGATTTTAGGGGCGATGGAGAAAAAGATTGAAGTCCTCACCAGAGATGAACAGGGTAATTTGATAACCAAACCATTTAAGAAACCGAAAGAATAAGTACCGGAATCCGTCATTTTGCCACAAATAAATACTAAACACGAATAGGATGAATAGTAAGGCATAGAAAATATGTGGTCTGTCCCGCGAGAGACGATGCACCGCCCGAGGAAAACAGCAAATTACTTGACATAAAAGCACCAAAATCATATAAAAATATTGATATTATTCTAATGACTAATAGAATGGAGATAATAAATGTCCAGCCGTTTGACAGAAATATTCAGCGATAAAAATCTTGTAACAAAGATTCAGAAGCGGTTACCACATCTATTCCAATTGGCTGAATTAGATAGTTCCCGTGCCGGTAAAGTTGGTATGGAGGCCGGCTCAGTTAGGGAAAAGATTCTGGTCGCGATGTTTATATATAAGTTTGGCGAGAAGAATATAGAAACTGAGATACCTATTACTGAGACGGAGACAGACGTTAAATTATTTGGTGAGCCGATTTCCATAAAGACCGTTACCAATAAGTATTTCAGTGGCGTGAAGTTAATCTGGACGGTTGACGCTCAAAGTGCGGCAGAATTCCTTAAGAATTATAGTCCCCATTGCGATATGGTGCTTGTCCAGATTAACTGGAATAATGGCGGTGGTTTTTATTACATTCCTTTAGAAGTTCAGAAGAGAATCTTTGATAAAGTAGGCAGGGAAAATTATATTAAACTGCCGAAAGCAGGGACAAATCCACGTGGCGCAGAAATTACCAAAGAGGCATTAGTAACCATTCTCTCAGATAAACAATCTCACCACATACCTATAAACTGGCAACGCTCCAAGATAAATTTCAATCCATACAAAAGATGGGTGGATTTCTGGAAGGAAGATTAAAATGGCAGTATCCCAAAGAAAAGACGGAACTAAAACAAGCGCTTTCGGCTCACCCGGTAGAATCAATCACGATTCCAGCAGTTTTTATAAAAGCAGATTATACGAGGGATTGCCTCAAGAAGAAATAGTTGAATATAAGGAAAACACTATACCAGCAGAACACCTTGATAAAATCTTCGCGTCCTCAAGCGAGCATATGATTGAATTGCC
This sequence comes from Planctomycetota bacterium, assembly GCA_030018555.1. GTDB lineage: Bacteria > Planctomycetota > MHYJ01 > JACQXL01 > JACQXL01 > Yes70-35. The sequence goes on along the minus strand of JASEHY010000005.1, from coordinate 13,355 downwards.
TGATAACAGTGTCCATCTAATGGTTACCTCACCACCTTATAATGTCGGCAAGGAATATGACGAGAATATGTCCCTGAAAGAATATCGGGCATTTCTTAAAAGTGTCTGGAGCGAGGTTAAAAGGGTATTGGTTCCGGGCGGTCGGGTCTGTATCAATATTGCCAATTTAGGTCGCAAGCCATATATACCTTTGCATACCTTTATTATTGAAGATATGCTTGATTTGGGATTCCTGATGCGTGGCGAGGTTATTTGGAACAAGGCATCAAGCGGCAGTCCTTCCACTGCTTGGGGTTCTTGGCTCTCGGCTAAAAACCCTATCCTTCGTGATATCCACGAATATATTCTGGTATTTTCCAAAGGATTATTTTCAAGAGGCGCTATCAACGGCAGTAAAAGTACTATATCAAAGAAAGAATTCCTTGAATTAACCAAGAGTGTCTGGACATTCTCGGCTGAATCGGCCAGAAGGGTCGGGCATCCTGCGCCGTTTCCGGTTGAATTGCCCTCTCGGGCCATTAAACTCTACACCTTTGAGGGCGATGTGGTCTTGGACCCGTTTATGGGAAGCGGCCAGACCGCGATTGCTGCTATCAAGACAAACCGTCATTATGTCGGCTATGACATAAGCAAAGAATATGCCAGATTATCCGAAAGACGAATCAGGGAATTCATTACCCAGAATTCACAGCAATCAATAGAGCATCATACGATAATGGTAAAAGAACGGCGGGGGAAATATACCACAACGCATAAAAAGAGAAAATGAGAATATTGGTGCCTCGTGGGATAGACCACACATTTTGTAATCCGCTTTAGCTTACTACGATTATCTGGATAAGGACAGCGACTTATATGAGATATTTATTCCTTCTCACCCCGTTAGAAGTAATCCCCCCGTACGGGGGGACTCAGGGGGTTGTTTTCCTTTGTGTCCTTTGTGCCTTTGTGGTTAGTCTTTGAAATTCCCCGCCCACAAGGGCGAGGCTCTCCCCCGAAGGGGCGGCATACAATAAATTAAAGGAGTATGTATATGAAAAGAAACATATTGGTAATAATACTATCAGGCATAATCTGTATTCTGGGACATCTTCAGGGGATTACCCAGGAAAAGGAACTGGTAACCAAGTCATATGACATCTTAGACCTGACTCTTCCGATTATTGATTCTCCGCCTTTAAGGTTATTTGGTAGTTATGCTGAGTATGAACCAGTCGTACAAGAGTTTATAAGCGGAGATATTGTAATAAAACTTATCAAAAGAATTCCAGATGTAGACAAAGGAGATACTAATCTTTATTATTCTTCTGGCAGCGGAATATTAATATGCAAACAACCTCCTCAAGTCCATAAACGAATAGAGGAATTATTGAATTATCTACGCACCTTATCCAGCAGGATGATTAATATAGAGGCAAAACTGGTTATAGTAGATAATGCGGTCCTCTGTGAACTAAAAGATAAAACACCCAATACAGTTCTCTGGGATGATAAAGCCATCCAAACACTTCTGGAAAAAGGAACCATCTATAAGACAGCCCAAAAAACCGCCTATAATTCTCAAAGAGTTTGTGTTGCTGATATCAACCTTATGGCTTACCACATGGATTATGATGTAGTAATAGTAAACGCAGGGGGTTCCAGGGCATTAGGAGAAAATATAATAGATTCTATACTTACTGGTGTATCATTGGGAATCAGGCCTTTTATCACACCCAACAAGAATGTCAGGATGGATATAAGGTTGCAGAATACAGAATTGGTTTCTATGGATAAGGTCAATCCTTCGCGTTATGGTGAATGCGATGCCGGCATAGAACTGCCCACTACCGATAATACGGACATCAGAACCACCGTTATTGCCCCATCCAATAAAACCATAGTAGCCGGTGTTGTCGGACTCAAGGATAGTAATAAAAGTATGCTGTTCCTTGTTACCCCGACCATTATAGGCGAACAACCCAAGACAGAATACTTTACTTTGAGTTCTAAAGAATCTATGAAAATCTACGACCTGCACGCAATAGTTTTCCCATATCCTGAATATCCTTCTTATCGTATCATAACCCCACTGACGCCGGGAGGAGGCCCGATATTTGAACCTCCTCCAGTGGAATTGCCGCCTGTCCCAGTTTATCAATTAGAAGACATCATTGGTTATGTTACAAATGAAATTCCTGAGACAAAGGATAAGTGCTTGAAGTTAGAAGATAATACATTAAACCTTTGTGTCTTTGGCACAATTGACACATTAAAGAAAGTGGATAGTGTCCTTAAGTCAATATCAGAACCGTTTATAAACCACAACACACTTGTTACAACCAATGTCCAATTGTTCCATATTCAGGACGCTTACTGGCAGTCATTAATCAAGGATAAAAAGGTGGATATAAATAGAGGCACTATTGACCAGAAGTCGGTCAAGGATATCCTAACAGAGACATTCAAAAGCAAGGCAGTAGCCCTCCTCGGCTCGGCTGAGATAACCGGATACAATAAACAACGCGTGGCTTCTACCCAACTTCGTCAGAGTAACTATATCCAGGATTTAGATATTCTGTCAGGGGCTACTGCTTATGAACCGGTTATTAACAAAATTAACAGCGGTATTTCTTTAGATGTCAAACCAGTTATCATATCAAAAGATACGATGGATATCTTCCTTTATTGGCAATTTACTAACCTCCTGAAACTGGAGCCGATGACCACCGAAGGAGGAGCATTTATGCTCCATAAGCCGCATTTAGAAACGAACATCTTCTATGGCAGAATCAAAATACCAGACGGTAATTGGAGCATTGCCCGGGTAACATCAGAGAAAAACAAGGAAGGTGTCCTCTGTCATAAGGTTCTGCTGGTCAGGGCAAATAGTGTGAAATAAGTATTATCTATGCGGTATTTATTCCTCCTAATTATAGTTCTCACCATTTTAATCACCACCTCCTGTGCTGGTAAAGTGGTTCAGGAAGTCGTTTTCCTCAAATCCCGGCTTCCGCCACCCCAGAAGGTAACAGGCACAATGGTCATTCTTGACACTCTCCACTTTCCTTCTCCTGTGACTTCCACGGCTAATATACCTGTAGTCCATTTTGCGATGGTAACCAACCAGCCCGATGTAGTTCTGACATCTCTCAGGTTTGAGCAAACAGGCACGCTCAGAGACGAGGATGTCCAATCAATCCGGCTCTATTTAGATAATGGTGATGAGGTCTTTGATGGCAAAAGGGATGTCCTACTATCTTCTTCCCTCTTAAAGGATAACATCTGTGTCTTGATAGTAGAACAATCAATCTCAAGTCAACCCCAATCATTTTTTATAGTGATGGATATTATTCCTCCCTCAGCCGCCCCCGCCCGCTCCGACTCGCCCGCCTCGCCGCCGCCCCGAAGGGCGAGCCTCGCCAAAGGCGGGAGCGAGAGCGAGGCTGGGTCGGAGACGAGGCGAGAAGGGGGCGGCGAACTCTTACCTCGCAAGAGTATTGGTTTCAAGGACGAAGCCATTATTTATGTCAAGGCAGGGGATGGTGGCAACGGCTGTATCAGTTTCCGACGCGAGAAATTCGTTCCCAGAGGCGGGCCTGATGGAGGTCAGGGCGGTAAGGGTGGCGATGTGAGCATAAGAGTTAATACACATTATAATACTTTTAATCATCTCTTTCACCAGACCAGATTCATCGCAGAAAATGGTCAGCACGGTCAAGGTAATAACTGTTACGGCAAGGGTGGAAAAGACAGGGTAATTGATGTGCCTCAAGGCACGATTATCATGGACAAGGAATTAAGTTTACCCTGTAAGGGTAATATCTTAAAGGATTTAAAGACTCCTGATGACTCTATTGTCGTGGCAAAAGGCGGCAAAGGCGGTCGGGGTAATACGGCATTTGCCACCTCAATCAATCAGGCACCGCGCTGTGCCGAAAAAGGCGAGCCGGGCGAGGAAAGATGGCTCTACTTGGAACTCAAACTTATCGCTGATGTCGGGCTGGTCGGATTACCCAATGCCGGTAAGTCAACGCTACTGAGTGTCGTTTCTTCCGCCAGGCCAAAGATAGCATCGTATCCTTTTACCACTCTTGAACCATATCTTGGTGTTGTTAGATGTTCTGACCAAAGGACATTTGTGATGGCGGATTTACCGGGTTTGATTGAGGGTGCTCATAAGGGTAAAGGGCTTGGCCACAAATTCCTACGCCACATAGAAAGAACCAGAATGATTCTTCATCTGATAGATTTTAGCAGTGAGCGACCGATACCACAACTCTATCGTGAAGTGCGAAAAGAATTAACTTTATACAGTAAAAAACTATCCCGAAAACCGGAGATTATCGTTGCTACTAAAATGGATATACCTATCGCAAAGGCAAACCTTATTAAATACCGTTCAAAACTACCCGGAGAGGTCATTCCTATTTCTGCGGTACAAAGAACTGGCTTGAACAGGATGATTGGGTTGATAGCCCGGAAGGTCGAGGATAAGGATTAGCCTCAACCTTAACCTTAATATATTTTTATACTGTAATCAGTTATCTGGCTATGAAGTTTTAACAGAAGGTTCTGAAGTTCATCCCGTCCTTTTTCAGAGTGAAAGTATAGATTAAGTTTGTCAATAGTTAATAAAAGATTGTCAATAATATCAATCAGATTCTGACTGCTTTTCCAGTAGGGTCTATCAGGTTGTCTGTAAAAAAGTCCCATCTGGTAATACTGTTCCACTTCGTTCTTGATGGAGTTTAAAAACCTTGTAGTTTCTGATTTTATACTCAGCCATTTGCTCATGCTGTCAGTGGTATAAACAGAATAAAATCGGTTAATGTGTTCTATGGTTGCAAGGGTATCCTGGAATATTCTTGAAAGGATTTCTCGTTCCAGAAGTGAGAGAAGTTTTTCTCTGTTATCAGACAGGTTAGTCATCGGGATGGTAGTGGGAAGATAAGAAACCTTTCTGGGAAACCCTGCTAATTGATAACGGTATTGAGCATATTCTTCATACGAAGAAGTAATTAAATAGTAAAACTGTTCGTGAGCGGATGAGAAAAAAGTCCAGAGGGGAAGGTTACTGATGGTTTTATTAAGGTCGGCTAAATCGTTCCTGTAATTATTTTCCCAGTCGCCCCATTTTTTTATTGCCTCGGTAAGGGCTTGCTCTGGTGTGCGATAAATGCCAATTGCCTCCTGGATGGAGCGCTCCCATCCGATTTTGCCATCCTTGAAAGATTCTGTCTCGGCAATAAAGTCCTTTAATTCCCTGTGTAAGGAGTGGTAGATGCTGAAGGACTTCAGGAAAGAAGATACTTCTTGTCCTCGCCATCTGGACAGGGTTGGTGATAGTATAGTTAAATAATAAGAGTATTTCGTAGAAGAATCATCCCGATGAATATCGGGGCTGAGTTCAATCAAGTATGCTTCTGCTATGAAATTACCCTCTTGCAGTGAGCCCTTATCCCTATCCCTACGGGATCCTGTCCTTATCCCTCTGTCCCGATGTCCATCGGGAGAAGGACAGGATGGTGTAACCATAAGGGCAAGAGTTCAGTTTTTAGATAGATTGTTTAATAAAAATATCCAGAATGTTGACAAAAGATGTATATTTGATATGTATTATAAACGGACTAACCAGTCAGTCAGTTTTGGCGTAAATGAAACCACAGACCCCGATGGACATCGGGGCAGATGGACACAGAATAACGGAAACCACGAATGGACACGAATGAACACTAATAATTCGTGCCAATTCGTGTTAATTCGTGGCTAAATCATAAATTCAGTGTTTATCCGTATTAATCTGTGGTTGCAGTTTTATTGTTATGAAACGGACTAAAAGGAATAAAGAGATTAGAGACCGCCGTAGACAAGAAATCCTTGGAATTGCGACCGAGATGTTCGCTATACAGAACTATCATCTGGTTGATATGGAGCGCATCGCGGATAAGTTAGGGGTTGGTAAAGGCACCATCTATCGCTATTTTCCCTCCAAAGAGAAATTGTTCAGCGCAGTGATGGAACAGATGATGCGCCAATTAGCGAATGCCATAGCAGATAAAACAACAGGTATTACCAATCCGCTTGAGAGACTTAAAGTCATTATCAGAACACACATAGAGTTCTTTAGTAAAAATATGCACCTTCTGGAAATCTTTATTCACTATCGCAGTGCATACAGGGAACGGGCAAGACAACTTTATCTTAAATATTCTTCCAGGGGGTTGAAGTTAAGCGAGGTATTAGTCCAGCAGTGTATTGACCGGGGTCTAATAAAGAAGATATCACCTAAAGCCATTGCTACTCTGCTCGGCGATACATTTGAAGGTATTCTTTTTTCCGCCTTTTTAGGGAGCAGACATAAAACCATTATTGAAAGAGGTAAATATCTTGAGGAGGTATTTATTAACGGTCTTTTGTTACCGTATAGGAAAGTATAAACACGAACCCAGCACCCGTACGGGTGCTGGGCGAATTGGACGAATACCACGAATAATATGAGAAGATTTAGATGGTTTTTGGTTGTTGGTATAGTTGGTATCTGGTGTTTATCCAGCCCCTGCTTGCTTCCTGCGTCCCAAAGCAGTATGCAGGGGCTAGATTTATCAGCGGTTGATACAGGTTCGCTTCTCTCACTGCAAGTAGATGCAGGTTCGTCCCTCGACGGAATAGTCGGGATAAGAGCCAGTAAAGTCCCTGCGGGACTAACTGGCTCTAAAAAGGAAGGTAAGACGGTTTCTCTTGATGAGAGTATTGAGATTGCCCTTAAGAATAATCGCCAGTTGTTATTGGTTGAAGAGGGAGAGAATCAGGCGTCGGCAAGGGTATCTGAGGCAGAGTCGCGTCAATATCCGAGCGTTTCTGCTAATGTCAGTTATAGAAGGGTTGACGAAGTGCAGTCTTTTACAATGCCAGTGCCCGGTCTCAAGCCAATAGAGATGGGTTCTCTTGATAATTATAGCGCAGAGTTATCCATAAGGCAGACCCTTTATGCAGGTGGTCGTATTAGGGCAGGGATAAGGTCTGCCAGGATAGGGCAATCAATACAGTCCGCACAGAAGGATGATTTTCTCCGGACCCTCATATTTCAGATTAAAAAGGCATATTATGATGTTCTGCTTAATGAGGAAATATTGAGGGTCAATCTAAAGAGTGAAGAGGTAATTTCTGCCCATTTTGAGACAGTGCAGAAACAATATAAGGAAGGGATGGTATCTAATTATGATGTGCTTCGTTCAGGGGTGCAGTTATCCAATATCCGCGCCTTGAGAATCCAGAGCCAGTCCACCCTCCAGAGAAGCAAATTATATCTTGTTAATCTGATTGGATTACCTCTTGAGGAGTCGGAGGGTCTGGTTCTTTCGGATAAACTTTCTTATGAAGCATTATCACCTTTATATCAGGAGATGGAAAGATTGGCGTTTAGCAACAGGGCGGATTTAAGAGCCACCCAGATGAAAATAGAACTGCAAAATGAGTTGTTGAATTTAGCAAAGGCAGAGAATTATCCTACTTTTTCATTAATATATAATTATGGGGATGAGAAGCCCTCGCGTAAGGTTATGGGGATGAGTGAATGGGGCACCTACTGGAATATTATGGCGCTCATTTCCATACCTGTTTCAGAAGGCGGAAGGGTCAGTGCCAGAATCCGTCAGGAGACATCAGCATTTGTGCAGTCAGAATTGATGCTGACTGATTTGAAGGAGAAGATTCGGCTTGAATTAACACAATCACTACTGGGTCTTAAAGATGCTCTGGCTCTCATCAACTCACAAAAGGATAATGTAAAACAAGCAGGGGAAGGATTACGACTTGCAGAGATTGGCTATAAGAACGGCGTAAATACTCAACTTGAGGTAATGGATGCCCAGATGGCACTGGACACCGCCTCCAAAAATTATATCCAGGCAGTATATCAATATGCTCTGGCAAAGGCGAGTGTTGATTGGGTAATAAATAAACCCCGTTAGAAGTCCTTCGCCGAAGGTCGGGGGCATCCCGAATGCTTTCGGGATTACTTCTAACGGGGTAAATGAGCGGGAGAGAAACATTATGAAGAAATTAGTCATTGTTCTGGTAATAGTGCTTCTAATTATCGGCGGGGTTGTCCTTGTAGTAAAGCGGGTTAAAGGTGCTAAAGCAGTTGATAATAACAATAAGGAAAAGGTCATTCCAGTGGTAGTCAGTGAAGTTCAGAAAACAAGTTTATTAGAGACCACAACTTGTTTCGGCACAGTAAAGGCAATAAAGCAGGTGGATGTTTATAGTAAAGTAAGCGGTCGGGTAGAAAAGATGATTGTTAGGACGGGAGAGAAGGTTACGGCTGGTCAGATTTTGCTGGTCGTGGAGCATTCTCTGATAAAGGCACAGATGGAGCAATCTCAAGCCAGCCGTGAGATGGCTCAGGCGCAATTAAAACAGATTGAGATAAATCTATCTAATTTAGAAAAGGAACTTGCTCGTATCACCAACCTGAGCAAGGAAGGAGCGGTTTCGGAGTCAAGGAAAGACCAGATAGAGACCCAATATAAGACCGCACTTGCTCAGAAGGAAGCAACTCTGGCTCAGATAAAGCAATTAGATGCGGTTATTCAACAGGCAAAGATACAGGGGGATGAAGCACATATTAAAGCACCAATATCAGGCGTTATCTCTCAGAAAGAGGTTGAAATCGGCGATATGGTTACGTCTCAGAGACCTGTTTTTACCATTATTCAGGATGAAGTTGTAAAGGTATCAACTACTATACCTGAGATTATGGTGGGGAGAATCCATACCGCTCGGACCCCTTACGGGGCGCCGCCCATCAGGGCGCCCGCTCCGCCTCGGCGGAGACGAGGCGAGAGCCTCGCCCCGCTGGAGTGGGGCGGGAGCATCAACTCCACGAACCCTGACGGGTTCTCTGAGCGAGAACCCGGAACGGGTGGAGCAGTCCCGTCAGGGACAGAGGCATTGGTTAATGTTGATGCTTATCCACAAAAGACCTTTGAGGGCGTTGTTTCTTATGTTGCACCTTCAGTTGACCCTCGCACGAGGAATGTTGAGATAGAGATAGAATTAGATAATCAGGATGGCTTTCTTAAAGCAGGTATGTTTGCCAGAATTGAATTGGTTATTGATTTGAGAAAAGATATTATTGCGATTCCGAAGGATATGATAATGTATGGGCTGATAGACAGCAACACTAAAGGGTATATAGTATATATTCTAAATGGCGAGATTGCTAAAAAAGTACCGGTTAAGACAGGTATCTATTCCAGGGGTATGATAGAAATAAAAGAGGGATTAGCCGGCGGAGAAAAGATAATTGAGTCGGTAGGGTCTCATATTTATGATGGATGTAGGGTGAAAATAACCAACCCCTTACAGGATAAGAGCCAGTAATGACAACCACCTAAAAATCCCCCTTAATCCCGCCTTGGCGGGAGGGGAATAAAAGGGGGTTGTCCAACTGGCTCTAAGAAAGAACGAAGTAGTATATGCTTTTATCAGAATTTGGCGTCAAGCGAGCGGTAACAAACCTGATGCTCTTCCTCGGGCTTATTGTCCTCGGAGTAATGTCCATCATTTCTCTGCCCATTGACCTGATGCCTGAGATGGAATTTCCATCTATTTCTGTTCTTACTTCTTATCGTGGCGCCTCTGCCGAGGATGTGGAAACATCAGTAACTAAACATATAGAGAACGACCTTTCTATTATTACCAATATTACAGACCTTACATCCTATTCCCGTGAAGGGATGTCAGCGGTGGTCTGCCGTTTCAATTGGGGAACGAATCTTGATGAGGCGTCAAATGAAATAAGAGAAAGGTTGAGTTTCACCAAGATGAAATTGCCTGATGATGCGGATGAACCGATTATTATAAAGTTTTCCACTACTGCTCTGCCTATTGTTGGGTGGGGTGTAACTGCCAGAGAGAGTTGGGAGAAACTGTATGAGATACTTGATAAAGAACTCGCAACTTCTCTAAAACAGATTGAAGGCGTTGGTGCGGTTCAACTTATCGGCGGACTCCAGCGACAGATAAATGTGGAGATTGATAAGGGGAAACTTATTGCCTACGGCATCTCTATCAACGAAGTCCAATCAGCCATTATTGCCCATAACTATTCCCTTCCAGCAGGGAGTTTGAAAGAGGGTTCTAATGAATATGCTATCCGAACCCAGGGCGAATATAAGGATGTGTCTGAAATCGGTGAAACTATTATAAAGATGACCGGTATGAAAATCCCTTCTCCCATCAGATTGAAAGATATTGCTGTGATTAAAGATGATTTTCAAGACCCGTCCGGTCTGGTTTATGTCAACGAGAACCCCGGTATGATGGTGTTTATCCAGAAACAATCAGGGGCGAATACGAATGAGGTTTGCGCCAAAGTATATGATAAACTTGAAAGTATAAAACAACGTATGCCTTCGGACATCCAGATGATTGAAATGTTTAATATGGCTGATTTTATTAACACTACTTTGGATAATCTCACCCAGACGATTCTATTTGGCGGAGTTCTGGTCATTATTATTACTTTTGCCTTCCTGAGGGAAATTAGGTCAAGTTTTATTGTTGCGTTGACTATCCCATTTTCGCTTATTTCTTCATTTGTTTTCCTTCATCTCTGGGGCAAGACGATTAATATGATGTCGCTGGCAAGTATTGCTATCGCTATCGGTATAGTCGTGGACAATGCCATTGTGGTGCTGGAGAATATATTTTCTCATCGTGCCAGGGGGGTTGAACAGCATAAGGCAGCGATTATTGGTGCTTCTGAAGTTGGTCTTGCCGTGACTGCTTCGGCTCTTTCTACTGTTGTAGTATTTATCCCTCTAATATTCCTTAAAGGTATTACGGGAATTATATTTAAAGAATTAGGTGTGATGGTAATTGTTACTATCTTGGCATCTTTACTGACCGCCTTGACTTTCACACCTATGCTCGCTTCACGATTATTGACTTTCTCATCTGATGTGTTCCAGAAGAAAAAAGGGTGGTATCTAAATGTAGAAAACTTTTACTCCTCTATTCTTATCTGGGCGTTGAATCATAAAACACTAACGATAATTATTGCAATAGTCATATTCATAATCGCGATACTGCCTTTACCGTTAGGATTATTAGGTAGCGAATTCTTTCCTGAAGAAGATACAGGTGACTTAAGGGCTACCATAGAACTGCCCCCGGGCAAGCGGATGGAAGAGTCACTTCGCATCGGTAAAGAAGCGGAGAGAGTCTTCTATGAAGTATGCGGAAAGGATATGATCGCTTTATACACACGCACAGGGACAGTTGGATTAGGTGGTTCTATGATGGGAATGAAAGAGGGAGTCAATGTGGTGATGATAGGGGCAAAATTAGTAAAGGTTAATAAACGTAATCGCTCTGATAAGGAGATATCACAGGAAATAAGAAAGAAACTTGTTACTATACCGGGTATCGTCAAATGGGATGTAAAAAGTGGTGACCCGATGGCGCAGTTATTAACCGGCGGTGGTAAGGCGCTTGCGGTTGAGGTCTATGGCGACAATATTGACACTACTAACCGCATTGCCGCACAGATAAAAGATATTATGGAAAGAACTCCCGGCACCGCTGACGCCGATATCAGTCGTGATATCGCCAAGCCAGAATGGAAGGTTAAGATTGACGTTGATAAGGCATCTACTCTTGGATTAAGCAGGAATTATATCGCCAATACACTAAGAACTTATTTCTACGGGAGAACTGTTTCTACCTACCGTGAAGGTGGTCGTGAATATAATATTTTTGTTAGATTAAGACCAGAAGACCGTCGTTATATTGATGATGTGACAGAAGCCCTTATTTCAACGCCATCAATGGCGGGACAACCATCCCAGAATATCCCTTTATATAATATTGCCAGAATAGAAGAGGACCTCGGAGCGATTGAGATAGAAAGGAAAAATCAGACCCGTGTGGTCAGAGTAGAAGCAAATTTATATGGGCGCACCCTGGGAGAAGTATCTCAAGCAGTAGAAAAAGAGGTGTCTAAAATAGTGCTTCCTGACGGTGTCAGTATTAAATTTGGTGGCTTGGTTAAGGAACAGAAAAAATCATTCAGAGATTTGGGGTTTCTTATGATATTGAGTGTTTTTCTGGTCTATGCGGTAATGGCAAGCCAATTTGAGTCGCTTCTTCATCCATTTATTATCATTTTTGCAGTGCCTTTCGGGTTCAGCGGGGTATTCCTATCTCTATTTATCAGAGGTTATCCGATAAGTATAGTCTCCCTCTTGGGGTCTGTTATTCTTATTGGTGTCGTGGTTAATAATGCTATCGTATTGGTTGACTATATTAATTTGTTAAGAAGGAATGTTGCTGATGGTGGCTACGGGATGAATCTCGTTGATGCAGTGATAGAATCAGGCAGGCGGCGACTGAGACCGATATTAATGACGACATTGACAACGGCCTTCGGGCTTCTACCGATGGCTCTGCGTACGGGCGAAGGCACAGAAAGTTGGCGACCCCTCGGCACCACTATACTGGGAGGGCTATTATTCTCTGTGGTGGTTACTCTCATTCTGGTACCTGTTCTTTATGCTATTTTTAATAGAAACAAAAAATAATCTATTATTTATTATTTTCTTGACAAATAGACGAATATAATATAAGAATATATATAACTTAACTTAAAAAAGTTCTTGGATACCCTGAGGCCAAGAGACGAAAGGAGAAAGGATACATGGCGGACAAACAACTGAAATGCGTGGAATGCGGCAGTGATTTTGCCTACACCGAACAGGAACAGCAATTCCACCAGGAAAAAGGTTACAGAAACGAGCCGAAACGTTGTCCAACCTGCCGTCAGAGTCGTCGCAGACAATTTGACGGTAATAGTAGGCCAAGAGAATATTCTCGGACCGAAGTAACCTGTGCAGGTTGTGGACAACCCACAACTGTGCCGTTTAAACCAAGACTGAACAGGCCTGTATACTGTGACTCTTGCTTTGCTAAAAACAGAGCATCTACAGGCTTTACTCCAAACAGATAAAAAACAATTGAGGTAGAACGGGGTTACACATTCAGACTATAACCTCGTACACGGTCGGTAAAATTCTCAGGGGTGCTAATCCCGTTCTGCTCAATATCGGTGCCAAAGGCATCCGCCTTAGCCCGAATTATTCATAAACTTTGGACTCCTTTCTGTGTCATTCCTGTCCTCGTCAGGATCCCTGCAAACAGGGACGAACAGGGACGAAAGCAGGAATCCAGACCCATCGGGAATTACTGGATTCCCGTTTTCACGGGAATGACAGAGGGGGGCGTTTCGTCCCTATCCCTACGGGATCCTGTAAGGACGGGATCCTGTCCTTATCCCTCTGTCCCGATGTCCATCGGGAGAAGGACAGGAT
>JASEHY010000059.1 GCA_030018555.1 Planctomycetota bacterium | reverse complement strand
CCCTTCGGGGCTCTCGCAATGACAAAAGAGGGGTTTGTCAACAGTCTCATATTACTCTCCTCTCCCCCAAAGACCCTCCCGTACTTTAATATATTGTTTGGCTATACCAAAAGATTTTGTTGTCCCGTCTGGACTCTGGAGTTTTTCGTCAGGACACACACGCTACACGCTCTACGCTGTGTTATTTTATCGTAACTGTATATTATACCTTCGTGCCGTATCAAATGCAAGTTTATAGCCGGCATCAGAATGCCTGACAACACCGATACCTGGGTCATTAGTCAGGACACGTTCTAATTTTTCCCCTGCTAACTTGCTACCATCTGCTACTGTTACCATCCCGGCGTGGATGGAGTATCCGATGCCGACACCTCCGCCGTGATGGAGTGATACCCATGTTGCGCCAGAGGCGGTATTAAGTAATGCATTTAAGATAGGCCAGTCCGCAATCGCATCACTTCCATCCTTCATTGCTTCTGTCTCACGGTTTGGCGAGGCAACAGAGCCGGTATCCAGATGGTCTCTGCCGATAACAATGGGACAGGAAACCTTACCGCGTCTGACGAGTTGGTTAAATAATTCGCCTGCTCTGGCTCTTTCGCCCTGTCCGAGCCAGCAGATACGAGCAGGTAGCCCCTGGAACTTTACCTCTTTCTCTGCCCGACAAAGCCAGCGGACTAAATCCTTATTACTGCTGAATTTCTTCTTCATCGCTTCATCAGTAATATGAATATCTTCTTCTCTGCCCGATAGAGCGACCCATCTGAAAGGACCTTTGCCCTGACAGAAAAGCGGTCTGATATATGCAGGAACAAAGCCCGGGAAAGAGAATGCGTCCTTTAACCCGCCTGTTTTCGCCTGCTGTCTGATATTATTGCCATACTCAAATACATAAGAGCCCATCTTTTGTAAATCAAGCATCGCCTTGAGATGAATAACGATTGATTCTATCGCTAATTGAATATATTTTTTAGGGTCTCTTTTTCTTAAACTCTCTGCTCGTGAGAGCGATAACCCTCTCGGCACATAGCCGTTAAGGGTATCGTGTGCCGAGGTCTGGTCTGTAAGTAAATCAGGAACAATACCTCTTTTAACTAATTCCGGGATGACATCAGCGGTGTTGCCGACGAGTCCTACTGAAAGCGGTTCTTTTTTCTTCTTTGCATAAAGGACAAGACTGATTGCGGAATCCAGATTTTCCGCAAGGCAATTCAGATAACCGCTTCTAATTCTCCGTTCAATCCTTGCCGGGTTCACTTCTATGCCGAGAAATACACCGCCAAGCATAGTAACCGCAAGCCCTTGAGCACCACCCATACCGCCTAATCCACCGGAGACGACTAATCTGCCACTTAAAGAAGAAGCCCTGAAATGTTTCTCGGCCGCAGCCGCAAAGGTTTCGTAAGTTCCCTGCAGGATACCCTGTGTCCCGATATAAATCCACGAGCCAGCAGTCATCTGTCCATACATTATCAGACCTTCTGCTTCCAGTTTGCGGAAATATTCCCAGTTCGCCCAGGCAGGCACTAAATTGCTGTTGGCAATCAAGACCCGTGGTGCAAACTCATGCGTTTTGAATACCGCTACTGGTTTTCCTGATTGCACCAGAAGTGTTTCGTTGTTATTAAGGGTTTTTAGTGTTCTGACAATTTTATGGAAGCACTCCCAGTTACGGGCTGCTTTGCCTGAGCCACCATAGACCACCAAATCTTTGGGATTTTCGGCTACCTCAGGGTCAAGATTGTTCATCAGCATCCGCATCGGCGCCTCGGTCTGCCACGATTTGCAGGATAATTTACTACCACGCGGGGCACGAATAGGAACGTATTTCATACGAAAATACAGAACACAGGATTCAGAATACAGGGATTTCCTGTGTCCTGTATACTGTATCCTGTATTCTTTCTGTGTAATCTGTTTACACTGTAAGTGTGGCTTACTTCAACTTCCCGACTATCTTTTCCACTGCCCTGAGAATCTCGCCTTCTCGCACAATCCTTGCGATGGTATTATGGTCGTTATAAAGAGGTCTATCTTCTGATAGATAAGGGATATATTTACGGATGACCTCTCTGGCTTTCTGTGTAGCCGGAGATGACGTCAGTGGCTTTAGCAAATCCAATGCCTGTGCGGCTGCGATAAGTTCTATGCCGAGGATGCCATAAGTATTATCCATTATCTGACGGGTCTTGAGTGCAGAGGTCATTCCCATACTGACGAAATCTTCCTGGTCTGCTGAAGCAGGGATAGAGCCGATTGAAGCCGGGGTGCACAGACACCTGTTCTCACAGACCAAGGCACCTGCGGTGTATTGAGAGAGCATCAAGCCCGAAAACATCCCTGCTTTTGTTCCTCTGCCTCCGGATTTGCCTCGCGAGGACGAAACTGGTGATGGAGCAAGAAATGCCGGCAATCCCATAGAAAGATGGGGGTTCATAAGTCGGTTCAGCCGTCGTTCTGATAGAACACAAACAGTAGTCAGCGCAATTCCGAGAAACTCAAGGGCAAAAGATAAGGGCGTCCCCTGGAAATTAGCGCCGTTCAGAATATCATTCTCCTCATAGAAGAAAAGCGGATTGTCGCCGACGCCGTTGAGTTCTGTTAAGAAAGTTTGTCTGGCGAAATTGAGGGTGTCTCGTGCTGAGCCCACCACCTGCGACGTAGAACGCAGACTATAAGCGTCCTGGACATTCTTGCCCGGGCGCTCAAGAATCTTGCTACCATCAGTAATGCGTCTGATGTTTTCAGCACAGTCAATCGCACCGCTGTATCCACGCACTCTATGAATCCGCTCGTCGTATGCGTTCATATTGCCGTTGAGTGCTTCTAATGTCATTGCGGTAGCAATATCCTGAGTTTTGATAAACCGTTCTGCCTCAGAAATGAGAAGACAGCCCATTCCACAGATGACATTAGCGCCGTTGATAATGGCTAAACCGTCTCTATGTTGAAAAGTGATGGTGGGTATTTTAGCGCGTTGCATCGCCACCGCAGCGGGTAGCCGTTTGCCCTGATAGAACGCCTCACCTTTACCTATCAGAACAAGAGCGACTTGAGCCATCGGAGCAAGGTCGCCTGAGGCACCAACAGAACCATGTGAACAGACCACGGGTGTTACCTCTTTATTAAGCATCTCTACAAGTGTCAGAACGACCTCAAGCCGTGGGGCTGATAGTCCCTGAGAGAGAACATTGATTTTTGAGAGGATAGCAGAGCGGACAATATTTTCTGATAGAGGATTGCCAATGCCGGCTGAATGTGAGTAAATAATATATTTCTGGAGGTCTTCCGCCTCTTCTCTGGTAAGAAGCACTTTAGAGAGAGCACCTATGCCGGTGGTAACGCCGTAGATGACCTCGTGTTTCTTGATTTTCTCGTCAATGAATGAGCGACACTTTTTTATCCTTTCTATTGCGAAAGGATGTAATACTACTTTGTCACCGAGATGGGATACTTTTACTACATCCTCAATGGTCAACCCTTTTTCGCCAATAATAACAGCCATAGTGCTTCTCTATAAAACTTATTATGTGGCAGTCAAGATTTTTATTGACAATAAAAAAAGAGAAGGTATTGTTTTTGTGAATGAATGATGAGAAATATTTAAGGATGACATTAGCCCTCGCCCGTTACGGCGAGGGGAAAGTTGAGCCAAACCCTCTGGTGGGCGCGGTTATCGTTAAGAACAACCGTGTTATCGGCAGGGGCTATCACCATTATTTCGGCGGACCTCATGCAGAAATTGTGGCGATTAATAAGGCATCAGCAGGGCTTTTAAGCGGTGCTACTCTTTATGTTACATTAGAACCTTGTGTTCATTTTGGTAAAACCCCGCCTTGCGCACCTGCGATTGTTCAGTCCTGCATAAAACGAGTCGTGATTGCCTCCAGAGACCCTAATCCAATAGTGCAAGGTAAAGGTATTCGTTTTCTAAGACAACACGGTGTTAGTGTAACAGAAACTAAACACAAAGACATCTTGAAAGAAGCACTGAGAATAAATAGACCCTTTTTTAAGGTGCACGAAAAAGGTATCCCTTATGTTATCGCTAAATGGGCAATGTCGCTGGATGGCAGGATTGCTACGAGTAGCGGAGATTCTAAATGGATAAGCAGTAAGCAATCAAGAAACATCGCTCATAAGTTAAGAGCAAAAGTTCAGGGCGTAATGGTCGGCATAAATACTATATTACAGGATAACCCTTTTCTATTAGCACCTGCCCGACCTGACGCCCGGTCAGGCGGGGATGATAAGGGCAATAACCCCATACGGATAATTCTTGACAGTTTCGCCCGGCTACCTCTAAATTCTAATATTATTAAAACACTGCTTCTCGGCAGGGTTTATGCTTTTGTATCAAGTTATGCCCCAAAAAGCAAGACAAAACAATTATCGCAAAAAGGCGCCCGCCTTTTTCTGGCACCATACAAAGAAGGTAAACTGGATTTAATATCAGTTCTAAAAATACTGGCTAAAAACGGAATAAACAAGATAATGATAGAAGGAGGAGAAGAAGTTTTAGGTAGCGCCTTTGATAACAGGGTAGTAGATGAGATATATTGTTTTATTAGCCCGAAGATAATCGGGGGGTGCGGAGCGAGGTCTCCCGTAGGAGGTAAAGGAATCGGAGAAATAAAGAACATCTTGAATCTTAAGGATGTTACTGTAAAATATCTTAAACCTGATGTGTTGATTAGGGGATATCTTGTCTAATGACTAATGTCTAATGACGAATGACTAAAAAGATAAATATTGCTGTTCTGTTGTCTGGCTCAGGCAGGACTCTGGCGAACTTTATTGACTTAATTGAGCAAGGCAAACTTCCTGCAACTATTCAGGTGGTTATCTCAAGTAAGAAGTCCGCCTATGGTTTAGAAATAGCAAAAAAGAATAATATCCCCGCGTATCTCGTGGAGCGAAAGGTGGTTGCTTCTACTGAAGAGTTTTCGTCGGCAATCAACGATATCCTCAGTCAATACCCCATAGATTTGATTTGTCTTGCTGGTTTTATCCATCTTTATAGAATATCGCCGCAGTATGAGGGCAGGGTGATGAATATCCATCCGGCGCTACTGCCTAACTTTGGCGGAAAGGGTTATTATGGTGAGCGAGTCCATCAGGCAGTATTGCAATCAGGCGCCAAATTCTCTGGCTGCAGTGTCCATCTCGCAGATAATACTTATGATACAGGGCCAATTATTCTCCAGAAAAAAGTGCCTGTATTAGAGAATGATACAGTAAAAACGTTGGCTCAACGTGTTTTTGAGGCAGAGAAAGAGACGTATCCGGAAGCGATTAGATTATTCGCCAAGAAAATTGCAACCACAGATGAACACAGATAAACACGGATTAGCACTGATTTTATCCGTGTTTGTCTATCTGTGGTTTATACTTTTCTACACTGCAAGTAGTAAATAGTGGGAGAAAATATTATGTTCAATTCGTCTAAGTTTATAGAGGAAAAGGTTAAAGAGTTAAAAGATAGAATAAAAGGTAACACCATCATCGGTGTCTCAGGTGGCGTTGATTCTACGACCGCTGCTATTCTGGTAAATAAGGCAATCGGCGAGCGTCTCAAATCCGTTCTGGTTGATACCGGCTATATGCGTAAGAATGAAATAGAGAATAATAGCCGGATGCTGAAGAAACTCGGACTGACTTTGCTCGTCGTGGATGCTAAAGAAAGGTTCTATAAAAAGATGGAAGGGGTTGCTGACCCTGAGAAGAAGCGAAAGATAATTGGCGAGTTGTTTATCAGGGTTTTTGAGGAAATCGCCCGCAAAGAAGACGCCAGATATTTTGTGCAGGGCACCATCGCTCCTGACTGGATAGAAAGCGGTGGCGGATTAAGGGATAAGATTAAATCACATCATAATGTCGGCGGACTCCCTGATAAAATCGGCTTTGAAATTATAGAGCCACTGAAAGATTTATATAAAGACAAGGTTCGCAAACTCTCTCATGAACTCGGACTGCCCTCTGAGATATACTCCAGACAGCCCTTTCCGGGTCCGGGTCTTGCGGTGAGAGTGATTGGCGAAACCACTCATCATAATATCCAGATAGTCAGAGAGGCATGCTTCATTGTGGAAGAAGAGATTGACCGTGCGGTAGAGAATAAAAAGATACAACAACCCTGGCAATATTTTGCGGCTCTTCTGCCAGTTAAATCAGTCGGTGTTCACGGCGATAAAAGGTCTTACGCAAATATTATTACCGTCAGGGTCGTTGACAGCATAGACGCAATGAGTGGTTCATATACCAAACTCCCCCACCATCTGCTGGAAAAGATATCCGTAAGAATCACTAACACCCTTAAAGATAATGTCAACAGAGTCCTTTTTGATATAACTAATAAACCACCCGGCACGATTGAATATGAGTAATACTCTCAAGATATATATAGTTGACAATGGCGGTCAATGGACACATCGTATCTGGTGTGTGTTAAGGGAATTAGGGTGTGATACAAAAATCATCCCGAACGATACCCCGCTTGAGAAAATAGATGCAGATGGGCTGATATTAAGTGGTGGGGCGGCGAGAATCGCCTGGGAATCCCTCAAATTAGGACTCTGCACAGATTATCTTACCTCTTTCCCGGGACCTATTTTAGGCGTCTGCGTCGGACACCAATTGATGGCTGTTTTCTACGGTGGTAAAGCAGGCGAATCCAAAATCCCAGAATACGGCTTGTCCAAAATAAGGATAATTGAAGAGGGGGGGTGGGGGGTGAATAGTGGAAATCTTTTCACCCAATAGAGAAGTTTTTTCCTGATATAAGAAGAAGTGAAAGTTCAGGTCAGGAATGTTAATCTTTATATCTTATTGATATATAAAGAGATATATCAAAAGAGCCCTGTTATTGTGCCCCGATGTAACATCGTGGTGTTAAACTGGCATACGAATTGCGGTATATATATATAGTTATTATCCCTCTCCGGAGCGCTTAGGCTAATTTCCCTCTGGGATAGCTTAAGCATCCGCAATCATTCCCTCTCACCCCAACCCTCTCCCCAACGGGGAGAGGGTTGGGTGAGGGGGCTAATTCATCCTCTCTGTGTTACTCTCAGGTTCTCCCATTCTTCCAAGGTCATCATAACTTCTCGTGCCTTACTATTTTTATAGGCACCAACAATACCTACTTTAGCCATCATTTCAACGAGCCGGGCTGCCCTGCTATATCCGATATTAAGCCGTCTCTGGATAAGTGATACCGAGCCGCGTTTGGTTTCCAGAATAATCCTTGCGGCTTCGTCAAACAATTCGTCATCTTCTAATGTCTCAAAATCGTGTCTGGTTTCTAATTCTAATAATTCGGGGTCATATACTGGAGAGCCCTGTGCCTTGAGGAAATCTACAATATTGTGTATTTCTTTTTCGCTCACAAATGTGCATTGGGACCTGATAAGGTCTGTAGTAGATGGCTGCAGGAATAACATATCGCCTTTGCCGAGGAGCCGTTCTGCGCCGTTTCGGTCAAGGATTGTCCGTGAGTCAACCTTGGCGGAGACCTTGAAAGAGATTCTGGCGGGCATATTAGATTTTATTAAGCCGGTAATGACATCAACAGACGGTCTCTGGGTCGCCAGGACTAAATGAATGCCAACAGCCCTTGATTTCTGTGAGATGCGTGTGATAGCAGTTTCTACATCATCAGATGCTGCCATCATTAAATCAGCCAGTTCGTCTATCACTACTATAACATAAGGCAGTTTTAGAGGGACATTGAGCGGTTCTTCGCCATCTTCACTCAGTCGTTCTCTGATTTTCTTCTCTGATAGTTGGTTATATGAACTAATCTTTTTTACCCCTACGCGCAGGAATAATTCATACCGTTCATCCATAGTTCTGACCAGCCACTGAAGGATAAGGGGCGCCCGTTTCATATCTGTTACCACAGGTGAAATCAGATGCGGGATGTCCTTGAACGCAGAGAGTTCCACCATCTTCGGGTCAATCAAAAGCAACTTGAGTTCATCAGGAGGTCGTTTCATCAGAAGACTTAGAATAATACTGCCAATACAGACGGATTTACCTGAGCCGGTTGTTCCAGCAATGAGAAGATGTGGCATATCATCAAGGTCACGAACAACCGGTGTTCCAGCAGCATCCTTCCCTAAATATAACGGTAAAATATACTCGTCCCCAGCCCCCC
>JASEHY010000058.1 GCA_030018555.1 Planctomycetota bacterium | reverse complement strand
GGCGAGAAGATAGCGGAAATATTCCTGAAGAAACAGGGCTATAAGATTATTGACCGCAATTTCAGGTGCAAGTTCGGCGAGATTGATTTAATCGCATATAAAAAGAAGGTTTTATCATTTATTGAGGTCAAGACTCGTTCTTCCTCAGAATTTGGCTCGCCTTTTGATGCGATAGATAAACATAAGAAACAACGACTTAGGCATCTGACTAATTACTATATCTATAAAAAGAAAATTCCCGTTTCTGTTCCCTGTCAGTTTGATGTGATAGCAATTACACTGAGAGATGATAAACCTGATATTCAGTTTGTGCCGAATGCCTTGAATGATTAGTAATCAATCCCTTTTATAGATTTTATACCGTCCTGAAACGGGTGCTTGATTTCCAGTATCTCGCTCACCAAGTCCGCTTCCCTAACCAATTCAGGCGGAGCATTACGACCGGTTAAGATGAGATGTAATTCCGGTGGTTTTTGCTCAATCAGTTTCAGGACATTTTCCACACTAATAAGTCCGTAATCAATTGCATAAATAATCTCATCAAGGATAATCAGTCCATATTTACCCGATTTGATTCTTTCTTCTGCAAGAGCAAAGGCAAGTCGGGTTGATTCCCTGTCTTCAGAAGACGGATTATTGGGATTGATATGACATTCAAAATCACAGGCGGTGCATTCATAGTCACCCCTTGAACTGTTTTTATTCAGAGGCGGAACACACCCTTTACCTGCTTGAATAATCTCAAAATCAGGATAGAGTCGTTGGGCAGAGGTCATCTCGCCGTAGATATGGGAACTCTTGAGGAACTGAATCATCAGGACTTTTAACCCCTGCCCTACTGCTCTCAAAGCCTGGCCTAAGGCAGAAGTGGTTTTCCCTTTCCCATGACCGGTGATAATTATGACTAAACCTTTTGACATATAATTTCTTCACCACAAAGGGCACTAAGAACACAAAGAATTGGATTCTGGTGACGCCTATGGCGCCAGATATCTTTGTGCTCTTTGTGGTTAATTTATGGTCCCTTCGTTTCACTACGGGATAAGAAACTCTAACTTACTTCGTGCGTAAGAGTTTCTAATGCCGGAAGAGGGAGTTGAACCCTCACTCCCCGAACGGGGAACTAGATTTTGAGTCTAGCGCGTCTGCCATTCCGCCACTCCGGCTTTAGAACCTGTTACGACCCCGATGGATATCGGGGGAGTTACAGGTTCTTAAGTCCACCGCAGGCGGACCATTCCTCAAGTATCTCTGCAACCACTCCCGTCCCTGTCTACTCTTTCTTGTCTGCCCTGATAGCCAGAACCATCGTTACGACCATTAAGGCGATAATACCCAGAAATACAGCGATGTGACGGTAACGAATCGCCATATTACCCTGAAACCACTCACCGATGGTGCCTATTATCGGCAGAGACCCAATAATTACTCCCACCGTTAATATGGCAAAACAAATTGCTGTCGTTTTCATCATTCTCTCCTCTAAAACTTATATACCGAAATGATTGTTTAGTCAAGAAAACTTCGTAACCACAAAGAACACAAAGGACACAAAGGAAACCATTTTTATAAGGAGTCCAGGAAAACAGGAATAATTATCTTGGTCTCTTGGTCTCCTTATAGTATTATCTGTGCCCATCTGCCTGCCCGACCTGACGGTCGTTCGGGCGGGTGTTAATCTGTGGTTGCATTTTTATACTTTCCTATACCGCAAGAAAAAATAGCCACAAAGAGCACAAAACCTTTATGGTTGTCCGCTCCGAAATAACGGATAGGGATAAGGGGCGTGAAGGTGTTCATATATGGTGGCTACCCACCATCCGTAGGGATGGGTTTTTTGACCCCATTTTTACCCCCCTAAAAACACCATATATGACTACCTTCGTCCCGCCTTGGCGGGACATTCCCGTAGGGGCGTAAGGGGTCAACTGATTTTTACCAGATAGACGCCGCTGATAATCAGGATTGTGCCGAGGATTCGTAGGAGTGTAACTTGTTCGCCTAAGAATAGAATGCAGATAAATGCGGTAATCAAAGGATAGGTTGCGCTAATCGGGACGATTTTAGAAGTGGCGCCTAATTTGAGAGCCGTGAAATAAGTTATCATCGCTAATAAACCGGCAATGACACCACTCGCTGCGAAGTAAAACATCGTTCTGGAAGGCATTGTCAGAATCTCTCTGGTCTTACCCCATAGTAGAATAACAATAACCAGAATGAGAGTTACCGCAAAGTTCCTGATGACAAGTCCGGCAAAAGGTGAAGCGGTTTGAAGCGCCTTCTTCTCTATTACCGGTGTCAGACCCCATAGAAAGGCAGTAAGAATAAGAAGCAGAATAATTTGTGGGTGCATATACTATTACAGATTGTTATCCCATTATCCCATAATCGGCGCTAAAGTCAGTGCCGGATGTCCTGTTTTCTGTAGATGAGCAATAACCTCCTCTTCAGTAGTGGCTACGGTCTCATCAGCAATCATATCCAGCAGGTTCGGCATTCCTTCTTCAGTAGTGCGTTTGTTGAAGAGTTCCTTAATCTCGTCCTTGAGCATCTTCGGCATCCAGACGAGTCGTTTGAGACCGCTTTCGGAAAGCAGGAACTTTTTGCTAATAATATAACGTTTGCTGTGTCCCACAAAGCCGGGTATTTGCTGTCCGCCACCGATGGTGCCGGCTAAAGTAGAAAATTTCATTCCTGCCGGTGTCATCCCAGAGAACTCACGATTTACGGTCATTACGCCATTAGCGGCTGGTAGCACTGCTGCGATACATTCAAAGCAGCCGCAGGAGGTCATCGGCTCTGACATAATACTGTAGAAACTCATTGCCGCAATTGCTTTTCGTGATGCCTGATAAACGAAATCATTACATCCTTTCCATTGTCCTCTGGCTGCATCAACCACCTCGTTCTTTAGCACGGGCTGATTGGGACCTCTCGGGTTAATCTGGTATGCTGCCTTGCAGGTGAACCAGTTATATGAACCGCACAATCCTGTTCTTTCAGGTGAAATTACACAGACATGGGTTGGTGCAAAACTCTGACAGAGTGTGCAGGAATAGAAGGTCTCTGTTGATTCATCGGTCATTGAGCCGATTCGTTCATCTCGTTTGCGATACGACTGACGGGCAACCTCTCGGTTTTTGAGAACATCTGCTTCTTTAGTATATATCTTAACCTGAACCTTATCCACGATGGCGCCGAATTCGTTATGGAATTGAGCGTGGATGATGGTTCCCAGATGAGACAGTTTAAACCCTTTTTCTTTGGCTTCTTTACTGATACGCATCCAGTTATTGTCACGTTGACCCATATGGAAAACGCCCTGGGGTTCGTTGAGGAAATTATGAAGCCGTCTTTCCAGAACCGGCTCAAAATCCTCTTGCATCTGACGACCTGCAACCGCAACGACAATACCCAGCGGTATCTGAGTGCCAGCCGGAATATCAGTTATCTCCTGCCCGATAACTTCTATCTTGTTATCAGTAATCTCGTTAATATTTTTGGTAGTAACAAACTCAAAGGCAGGGGTTTTGGTTCCGCCCATTTCAAGATAGGTGTCCTCTCCGCGGATACGTTCACCTTCAAAGGCGGGACCATAAGAGACCGGGATAGGTATTTTGTGGACATGTAATTTTAAGCCCCTGACCTCAATGGCTTTCTGGACTATCTCGTTCACTGGCACTGGGGAGACGACATGTTCATAGGTGCAAACGCCTGTGGGAAGAATCCTGTCAATATCTCTTTCTGATATGGCTGGGAATCCGAAATTGATAGCGCCGGCTGCCTGGGCATGTTTTTCGTCATCCACTTCACCAAAGGCAAGGGCGAAGGCAAAGACGCGGTTCTTGTTATACTTAAGGACTCTGGAAAAATCACCGGGTTTAACACCGCCGAAGGCAAGGGCGGCACGGGTAGCAAAGCCCAATGCGTGTATCGTGGCTGTTACATCGCTACCTAAAGGCACGAGCCGCGTTTCCCATCCCATCTGGACACCGGCTTCACGTAGTTGGTCAGCCATACTCGTGCCGTTATTGGCTGCGGACATAAAGACATAGATACTCTTTTCCTGTAGTTCACGGGCGATTTTTACAGCTATCTCTGT
The DNA here is from genome assembly GCA_030018555.1 of Planctomycetota bacterium. Taxonomy (GTDB): domain Bacteria; phylum Planctomycetota; class MHYJ01; order JACQXL01; family JACQXL01; genus Yes70-35. Next base: position 4,157 of record JASEHY010000058.1, on the reverse strand, counting down.
GCTCGGACAGGCACCAACACAAGCGGCAAAACCGGGTGCTGTTCCATCCACAAACTCTACGCCACGTTTTCTCATTATCACATCATCCGCAGCACCAAGCCAGAAATTACCTTCCTCAGGGCAATTCTCCATCACCATATAAGGCAGTGGACTCTGGAGATATTTCAGCGCCTCTATAATCTCATCCGCAAAAAGGGTTGCCATACCGCAATCAAGGGTATGACCAAGATACGGCAGCCAGACCTTTTCGGCAGGGACTGGATGCAGAAGCGATTTGGCTTTACCTAACAGTTGCTGGAGTTCGCCTACGGTGGTGATTTTCATCCCTAACATTCCGTAAGAAATAGGCAGAAAATATGCTGTGTTGGGGAATTCCACCTTTTTATCAGGTCCGTATTTTTGCAGTGCCTCGTTGAGTGATTTCTCAGCGCGAGCAACCAATTTGTTTGCACCGCGAATGACTCGTGTAGCGATTAGTTTTGACATAATTTCTTCTCCTTAAAGTTACAGATTAATTAAACTTGAAACATTTAACTTGTAACATTGTAACTCTTATACCTCCAGTGTCCTTCTTGCTTCCATATCATAAAGCACGCGTTCTTTTGTCTTCTGGATACCGAGTGCTTCTCGTTTCTTGTTTATATGGTCAATAATAAGAGAAGCCATTTTAGCGGCATCTGGCTCAAATGCCCATCTGCCTTTGAAGATGTTCTCATATTCCTTGAAAAGGTGATTTGTCAATGCTTCACTGCCCGAGGTGGGCCAGGTGACGCCGAAGACGACCAGAGCACCTGATGATACGAAATATTGACCGATGGCGATTGCTTTTTCTGACATCCATTCAGGGGCACAGCCGGCAACCGGTAAATCAGAAATATCAGTGCCCAGCCCTCCTTCACGCACCATTTCTGAGCAGGCAACCAGTATCCTGCTATTATCCACGCAGGAGCCGCAGTGCAGAACCGGTGGAATGCCGACTGTCTCGCAGACCTCACGCAATCCCTTGCCAGCCGCGGTGGCGGCCTCAGGAATCAATAATCCATCCTTGGCGCAGGCAATCGCGGCACAACCCGTCTCCACCACCAGAATATCATTGGCAATCAATTCTCTTACCAGACTGAGATGACTTCTGTCGTGCGGTGTTCTTGGATTATTACACCCAACTACACCGACCACCCCGCGAATCCTACCATTGATAATATTGTCGTTCAGCGGTCTGTAAGATGCACGGAACGACCCACCTAACATATAATTGATAGTTTCGTGAGAAAAACCGGCAATCAGGTCAGTTTTATTATCCGGGATATGAACCTTGCCACGATTATGATAATTCTCTACAGCGGCACGGACAATCTTTTTGGAGATATTCAGGGCGTCGTGCTCGTGGAACTCAATATGTTCAGCGCTGGGTATCTTTGCCTTACTACTGGTCGTAATGATTTTGGTATGGAAACATTTGGCAAGACTCGGCAGTGACTGCATTACACATTGAACATCAACAATCATTGCTTCAACCGCACCGGTAATAATAGCAATTTCCTGCTGGAGGAAATTCCCTCCCATTGGAACACCCTGTCTGAGTAAGATTTCGTTTCCTGTACAGCACATACCCGCAAGATTAATGCCTTTCGCACCTTTTTGTTTTGCAAGGTTAATTAATTCTGGGTCTCTACTGGCGCGGACTATCATCTCAGCCAAAAGTGGCTCGTGTCCGTGTATAATAATATTAACCTCGTCCTTTTTAAGGACGCCTAAATTTACCTGAGTTCGCAGAGGAATGGGAGTGCCGAACATAATATCCTGAAGTTCGGTCGCAATCATTGAACCGCCCCAGCCGTCAGACAGAGAACATCTACTTGCCTGCTTCATAATATTTTTATAGTCCTGGTCAACACCCATTGCGGTGCGGTGCATTAACTCAACAACCTCACGGTCAATACCTCTGGGAGTAACTCCCAATTCGCGCCAGAGTTGTGTGCGTTTTTCTGGTCCTCTCTTGATAAGAACAAGTTCCTCATCCTGTTTGTAGAATTCTCTGAGGCATTTCTGTCCGAGTTCTTCTGCGATTTCCTCATTAGAACGTCCTTCTGTCTTGACTCCAAAATCTCTGGCAAGGGCTTTTAATTTTACTTCATCCTTAATCTCATAACCGGGGACTTCTTTACGCGCGGCGGCAATAAAGGTTTTAGCCACTTCTCTACCGTGGTCAGAATGTGCGGCGGTTCCGGCAGCGACTGCTCTGGCAAAATTACGCGCAGCAACAGTATTTATATCAGCACCGCATACCCCTACACTTTCTTCCGGCTTCTTTGGATTAAACCGACAGGGACCCATATAGCAGTGTTTACAACAACTGCCTGTAGCGCCGATAGGACAGGGCTTTACCTTTAACGCCCGCTGAAAGGCGGTATCGTAATTGCCCGCCTCAGCATATCTTAACATCTCAATCGTTGCCTCACACACCGAACGGTTATCATCCATCACATTAGTGCCTTCTTTCACAATTTGACTCATACATCTTTCCTTTCTAAATGTTCTATTATGGTTTTAACTTCTTGTTTTAGTCTGAGGTCTGATTCTACTGCTTCTTTGTGGTTTATAGCAAATTTATCTATATTAGCAATAGATTCTGACCAAGATAAATTCCCAATTATTTCAATCTTGTCAAGATATTTAAGAATAAACTGATAATCTTCTGATGATTTTATTTTGTTTGCAACTGCTACGATATTTTTTATACCAATTTGCTGGGCGAGGGTTTTGATTCGTTGAGCGGTCTGGATACTGCGTAAGCCCGGCTCTACAACCGCAATCATATAGTGAACCGCATCCGCGGTGGAGCGTCCTAAATGTTCCACGCCGGCTTCCATATCAATAATCACCCGTTCATTACTCTCAAGTAAGAGATGTCTGATAAGCGCTTTAATCAAGGCACTTTCAGGGCAGGCACAACCACTTCCGCCGGTTTTTACACCACCCATTACGATGAGTTTGATATTATCATGCTGACAGGCAATTTTATCTGGTAAATCTTCAACTTTCGGGTTGAGTCTGAACATCTGACCGATAGCGCCTGGTTTTGCGCCAGTGCGCTCCTCTATCAAATCAGACATCTCACTAAGAGGAATAATTCTGTCAGGATGGTGAAATCCGAGTGCGCCTGCCAGAGAAGAAACAGGGTCAGAATCTATTGCCAGAACTTTATAGCCCGTTTTAGCCCAAGAATGGGCTAAAAGAGATGCGATGGTAGTCTTACCTACTCCCCCTTTACCAGTAATGGCAATCTTCATACGGTCTATCAACGACAATAAAGCAAATATATAGATAATGTAAAACAAATTAGAGTGATTTTATTTGACTGCGATGAAAGTAATTATTATAAATATTATTTTTATTGCTGAAGGAGGAATAAATGCGAGTGCCTTTTATTGCGGGTAATTGGAAGATGTATACTAATTTACAGGAGGCATCAAAATTAGCAAGTAGTTTAGTTAATAGTCTTAAAAACCCTGAACAGAAAGAAGTGGTAATCTGTCCGCCTTATATCTATCTCGGCGAGATTAGAGAGATAATTAATAACTCCGGTATAAAATTAGGTGCCCAGAATGCCTATTTTCAACCTCAGGGTGCTTTTACAGGCGAGGTTTCTTTTACTATGCTTAAAGATATTGGGTGTGACTATGTCATTGTCGGTCACTCAGAGAGACGACAAATATTCAATGAGGACAACGAATTGGTCAATAAGAAACTAAAGGCATCGTTGAGTTGTGGTTTATCCCCTATCTTTTGTGTGGGAGAGTTATTAGAAGAGCGTGAGAGAGGTGAGACAGAAAGGGTGGTGCGACTCCAGATAGAATCCGGGCTTGACGATATTCCTGCCGAGGATTTTGTGAAGATAATCATCGCCTATGAGCCGGTCTGGGCTATCGGAACAGGTAAGAATGCTACACCCGAACAGGCACAAGAAGTCCATTCTTTTATCCGCAAACTTGTGGCGCATTTGAGTAATGGTTCTATTGCTCAAGAGATGCGGATTATTTACGGCGGTAGTGTAAAGGCGGAAAATATAGAAAGACTTGCTGAGCAGAAGGATATTGATGGTGCACTGGTAGGCGGCGCTTCACTTTCAGCAGAATCCTTTATTAAAATAGTTCAGG
>JASEHY010000057.1 GCA_030018555.1 Planctomycetota bacterium | reverse complement strand
ATGATACGGTCGGGCGCCTGGCGAGTTCACTGCAGGGACTGGGAATTAAACCGGGTGACCGTGTTGCCGCCTATATGCCTAATATGATTGAGACCGCGGTAGCAATGCTCGCCGCAACCAGTATCGGTGCGATATGGTCCTCCTGCGCCACGGATATCGGTCCCAGCGCCGTGATTGACCGATTTGGACAGATAGAACCCAAAGTCTTATTCTGCTCTGATGGATATTTTTATAAAGGAAAACCTTTCAGTTCACTGCCTAATCTGGCTGAGGTCGTCAAGGGAATTCCTGCCCTGAAAAAGGTGGTCGTTGCTTCCTACCTTTCGGGCAGTGAGCCCTTGGTAGCCACCATCCTGGGAAGAACAGGGCGAACCTGTAAGGGTGAAATGCCCGATATCAGTTATATCCCCAACGCGGTATATTGGAATGACTTCCTATCCAAAGAAAAGGCACTGGAAATCCAATTTGAGCAATTACCCTTTGACCATCCGCTCTATATTATGTTCTCTTCAGGCACGACCGGTAAGCCGAAATGTCTGGTCCAAGGTGCAGGCGGAATTCTTATCAATCAGTTAAAGGAATTAATTATCCATACCGATTTGAGGCGTGAGGATGTCCACTTTTTTATCACCACTTGTAGTTGGATGATGTGGAACTGGATGCTGACCTCTCTGGCAACAGGCAACACCTTGATTTTATACGACGGCAATCCTAATTATCCTGATATTGGTGCGATGTGGAGATTGGTGCAGGATGAAAAGGTAACGATGTTCGGCACGAGCGCATCCTATATTAATTTTATCAAGGGCGAAGGACTCAAACCCGGCAAGGACTACGATTTATCAGCACTACGCGAAATCTGGCAGACCGGTTCGGTCCTCTCGGCAGATGGCTTTGAGTATATCTATCGGGAGGTTAAAGAGGATTTGCATTTTAACTCAAGTTCGGGCGGGACAGATATTAACGGATGTTTCTGCACAGGCAGTCCGATTCAACCGGTCTATGCCGGTGAGTTACAGGGTCCGGCCTTGGGGATGAAAATAAAGGCGTATGATGAAAAAGGCAGGACGACCGTTGACCGGGAAGGCGAGCTGGTCTGCGAAGCCCCAGCCCCTTCAATGCCTCTTTACTTCTGGAATGACCCTGATGGCAAGAAGTATCACGATGCCTACTTTAATGTCTATCCCAATGTCTGGCGTCACGGTGATTATGTGATGTGCCACAGTGATACGGGTGGTATTGTCTTCTTCGGTCGCTCGGATGCGGTCTTAAAACCATCGGGTGTACGTATCGGCACGGCAGAGATATATAATCAGGTAGAAAGATTAGAAGAGGTTGCCGATAGCCTGGCTATCGGACAGACATGGCAGGATGACCAACGGATTATCCTCTTTGTGAAACTATCTAAAGGACATACGTTTACAGAAGACCTGAAGAACAGGATTAAGAAAACCCTTCGTGAAAACGCCTCGCCACGTCATATGCCTGCTAAAATCCTTGAAGTGCCGGATATCCCATATACGATGAATATGAAGAAGGTGGAAAGTGCGGTAACGAATATTATCCACGGGAAACCGGTCCTCAATCGTGATGCCCTGAAGAATCCGGAATCGTTGGATTATTATGAGAATCTTAAGGAAGAACTGAGAAAATAAGCAGATAATTTTAGTAATTATTTAGCCGAATGAAGTAGCCACAGATTAAACCCGCGTAATTTAGAGTCCGCTGAAAAATGTTTCTATAGGTTTTGATGGACACAGACCTTTCGGTTACGCTCTGGTATAAAACATTTATGTCTGATAATAATTCCATCCTTAAACAAGTCAGAGTAAGTGTGAGTATTCTCTCAGCGGATTTTTCGTGTCTGCGAAAGGAATTAAAGAAATACGAGTCCGCAGATGTTGATTCCATCCACCTTGATATTATGGACGGTCATTTCGTGCCGAATATTACCTTCGGACCGGTCGTAGTCAAGGCAATCCGTTCGCGCACCAAACTGCCACTTGATGCACATCTGATGATAGAAGAACCAGAGCGATATATTGATGTTTTTATCAAGGCGGGCGCTGATATTATTACTATACATTCTGAATGTTTTGGGAGATTGAAGAAACACTGCTCTGGTAAAGGTCGGGAGCAGTCTTCTTCTTGCTACCCTGTGCCTGAGGCAGATCCGCCTCTGGCGGACAAGTTTCCTAAGGAACTAAAATCACTTGATGTTAAAGCCGTTCTGGCAGTATTGAGAACAATAAAGCAGAAAGGTAAAAAGGCAGGGATTACTTTTAATCCGGGCAGTGTCTTATGTCTTGATAACAGATTACTTGATGAGGTTGACGAGGTTCTGATAATGTCTGTGAATCCCGGCTTTGCGGGGCAGGAGTTCCACAGAGAGGTTCTGCCAAAGATTAAGGCACTCCGCAGGGTATTTAAGGGTGATATCAAGGTTGACGGCGGAATCAATGAGAAGACCGCACCCGACGCAGTCAAGGCAGGGGCTAATATACTGGTGACTGCAAGTTATTTCTTTAATGCACCAGACCCGAAAAAGGCGGTGGAGGGATTGAAAAACAGCCACAGATTATTTATCAAGGAAAGATAGATGGATTTTACCACGTTTAAGAATGAATTCTACCGGCTCTATAAACAATATCAATTGAATTGGGAGGTTTATGGATTTCTAAGCCGCGATGATAAGATTTATCTGATTGGCTCGGATACCAAGGTTTTATCTACGGTTTTTGAGTTACTCTGCGCGCCTTTAATACGAGATATTGCCTCCAAGCACGGTTATCAGGTGGAAGAATCGCCCCAGACCATTTATCCTGATTTTACCCTGCTCAAGAGTAAAACAGATAAGAATAAGATTGCCGTTGACATCAAAACCACCTACCGCAGAGGTGATGATAAATCATTTGTTTATACACTCGGTTCATATACCTCGTTCTTACGAAATAATACCAAGAATATCCTTTATCCTTATGACCAGTATAAACACCACTGGGTTATTGGGTTTTTATACTCAAGACAGGATAAAAATGACCAGCCATTTGTGGTGCCATATAGCGAACGGCATAAAATCACTTCATCTTACGGTCAGGTGGAATTCTTTATCCAGGAGAAATATAAGATTGTGGGCGAACGCCCGGCCAGCGGTAATACCACCAATCTCGGTTCATTCCCGGCTAAGAGCGTCAAGGAATTAGATGAAGGCAAATGTCCGTTTGCCAAGTTAGGCAAGAAAATCTGCGATGAATACTGGCGGAACTTTGACCCCACCACTAAGAAACGAAAACATACCTCAGTTAAAGAGTTTATAAAGTGGCAGAACAAAAAGAATAGAAAGGAGTAGTTATGCCTGAAGAGCTTATAGAAAAATTAGACGCTTGGCTAAGACAACTTGCGGAATATGAGGATAGGATTGATAACTTTGGCGAACGAGAAATTCAAACTCGTGTTACGAACAAATTACTTGACAGGTTAGGGTGGGATACTTCTGATGATTCTGTGGTTAAGTATGAGGTTTCGGTTACTATGGGTAGAGAAACCAAAAAGGCTGATTATATGCTTGTATCTGAGAGTAATAAATGCTGTGTGGTTGAAACAAAGGCTGGCAATTCAACTTTAGATGATGAAGATGCCCGTCAATCTATAAGTTACGCATTATTCTTAAAATGTCCTTGGGCAATTGTAATGAACGGAAGAAAATTACGCCTTTATGATGTTAATTCTTTCCAAGATAGCAACCCAGAGAATTCTTTAATAATAGAAATAGAATTCTTGAGCGATACACAGAGACGAGATGATATATTAAATTCTCTTCAACTTCTAGCAAAGGGCAGGTTAGATTCAGAAGACGGTCGGAAGGAAATATTACAACTTAAATCTCGCCGAGACCTTCGTAAGTTCATAGAAGATAAACGAGACACTATTCTTGATGAAGTTATTCCTGAGTGGGTAAAAAATAAATGGGGCGAAGAAATAGACCAAACATTACTTCGTAATATAGTTAATGAGATTTTTGGGGCGATTCAACCTCCGCCTCAACTACCTAACCCCGGTAAAACACAGCCGGGGCTCCAAGGTACTACTGCTGGTGATTGGACGTATAACTCTAAATTAGGAAGAGGTGTTTTTGTGTATAAAGACGACTCCAATAAGAAAATAAATGTAGATTGTCCAATCAATAATCTGTTGGAGCAATTACGAAGGTTAGGATTAGGTCCCAATACGCCTCAAGCCATTTTTGGCCTTTACGATAGACTAAGGCGCATAGCAGAGCTTATCGGGAAAAGGCGGTAAGATAAAATCTTATTCTCCAATCAGCAATATCTCCTTTGACTCGCCGTTCTTGGACAGGACGTATTTATAGGGTCCGTAACTGACCAGCGTTACCTTGCGTTTGACCTCTTTAAGCATTCTGACCAATTCATCCTCTGATGGTATGCCGTCATTACGGTATGAAACCACAATAATAGAATCTCTGAACCTGTGGAATAGTTTCTGGAATGCTTGGTGGATGGCTTTGCGGTCGCTCCAGACCGAGTAGCGGGGTTTTAGCCGATGGTGTTTGGATTCGTAATCAATCTGTTTAGCCCAATCGGTATAAACAGTCAGCCCTTCCAGAAAGTGATAGAAGTCATAATAATCAACACTCACGCCCTGTTTATTCATATAAGGCGTATCAATGTAAACCAAGTCATAGTGATTATTTAGCCCAAAGGCATCTTCATTTAGGGCGTAACAGGATTGTTCGTTATCAAAGACCGCATTATTTGCCTCTTTCACAAAGTTCAGGAAATGTGTCTCAAAGGGCTTATCCCAGGTGGTCTTATTCCCGAAGGAACGTTCTACCGGCGCTAACCGCACATAAAGATTCTTGCGATGGAATAGATTATACGGTCGTTTGATAATACAGGATTGAAATAATGAGAAATAAGCCAGTGCCTGCTTATGCTTATTTTTGATATGCACAATATTCTGCACGGTCTGGTCAATCCATTGGTTTTCCTCATCCGTAAAATAGATATTCTTAAAATTATCAGCCACGACAGATTGATATTTAATAGTCGGGTGTTTAGTTAAGATAAAATCAATATCATCTGCATCAAGGGTAACGGATGAATTCTCAATCAGTGCCTTGCCGATAATATAGTTAAATCGGAGCGAATCGTTATAAGCAACCGACTTATGGTGTGTCTTGAAAAGATAACTGACCGAGCCGGTTCCGCCAAAGGCATCCAGAGCCGAGGTAAAGTTAAGATTTTTAATATTATCCCAGAGCCAGTTAAGGAGTTTTAGTTTACTGCCCTGAAACCTTGTAGAAGGAAAATCAGCGATGGTTTTGGTTGCGATGGCTGGTATAGTTAACTGGGTGGAAAGAGTCGCCTGATAAGAAGGAAAATTCTCCCTGATAAAATGCAGTGCTTCTCTCGGGTGTCGGTAAAATATTTTCCGCACATCATCCGGCATCCTGCCGACAAGCATTTTGAGTTCGTCTTTATCCTGCTTGAAGAATCGGGCTACCCTGGAGATGAATCTGTCGGAGACCGTGGCGCGGCCGTTTTCTATATGGCTGATGTAGGTATGCGACACTCCCAAATGACGTGATAAAGGTTTTATCCCTATCTTCCGTTCTGTCCGTAGTTCTTTTAATCTATGACCGAAACCATTCATAGCAAAATTATAGCAAGGTTGAGTAATTTAGTCAACTATTATTATAAAAATTCAGTGTTGATTAATTTGACAAACACTGACGGCTGTGCAATTATATCCTGCAGGATTATGGTAGCAAGAAAACTTCGTAACCACCCCGAAAGCATTCGGGGTGATAAAACAATTACTTATGAACAAATTAGTTGCTTTATCCAAATTAGGTCAGAGCGTCTGGTATGATAATATAGAACGTCGTCTCCTGAAAAACGGTGAGATGAAACGACTCATTACAGAAGATGCCATCTCCGGCGTCACCTCCAACCCCTCCATCTTTGAGAAGGCAATAACCTCCTCTGCTGATTATGATGAAGACATCTTCTCTCTGGCAAAATCCGGCAAAAACATAGAAGAGACCTATGAGGTAATCACGAGCAAGGATATTATTGCTACAGCGGATTTGCTCATAGAAACCTATGAAAAGAGCAATTATAATGACGGTTATGTGAGTATTGAGGTATCACCTGATTATGCCTACGATAGTGAGAAAACCATTGAATCAGCCCGTCGGATTTTTAAGACCATCAATAAACCTAATGTGCTTATTAAGGTGCCGGGAACAAAGCAGGGGCTTGATGCGACAAGACAACTGCTCTCTGAAGGCATCAATGTTAATATTACACTTCTGTTTTCACAGACCCATTACGAATCAGCCGCCGGGGCTTATATTGAAGGACTTAATGAACGAACGCGTAAGGAATTGCGAGTTGATAATATCTTCTCTGTTGCAAGCGTCTTCGTCAGCAGGATTGATACGACAGTGGATAAGATGATAGATGAAAGAGAAAAGACGAAAGACAATAAACTCTCATCTCTCAAAGGTAAGACCGCTGTGGCGAATGCTCGGATTATCTATCAGAAGTATAAAAGAACCTTTGACGGTGGTTTTAAGAACTTACGAAGCAAGGGCGCCAGACCGCAGAAGATTGTCTGGGCGAGTACCAGCACCAAAAACCCCGCCTACTCTGATACGCTTTATGTGGATGAACTGATAGCGTCCCAGACGGTGAATACAATCCCGCCCCAGACCCTGAATGCCTTTAAGGAACACGGAAGAGCAGGGATAACAATAGAGCATAATCTGGCAGAATCAGAGAGAATACTCAAAACCCTCGTTGATTCAGGGATTGACATAGAGCAGGTATGCGAGGAAATACAGAAAGAGGGGATTAAGGCATTTCAGGATTCCTATTATAAGGCGTTAAAATCAATAGCAAATAAAATTGCAACCGCAGATCCTTACAGGACAAGTTCACACAGATGACACAGATAATAAAAAACAAACATATGAAATTTAAGCAGTTCTTCTTAAAGAATTGGGATATGAAACAAGTATGATGGCCCGATGTCTAATAAATTCAGCCAGTATCTTGAATACATATTGCAGAAATACTCTAAAAGGAATAAATTATATTTGCTTGCTGAAATACGGTTTGATAGAAGCAGGCAAAAAATGTAATGATATTCCCAAATCAAACTATCTGATTTGTTTACTTCTTTATAAGAAACGACAGGGACAAATTGTTGATGTTAAAAGGTGTGTTTTTAGTGAATAAATCTAAGAGTTTTGTTTGGTATAAATCTGTGTAATCTGTGGCTAAAAAATAATTATGATAACAGAATTGTTAAAGGAATATGGTGTAAGGAAACTTAATGAGCGGATAAAGTATCCGAAGGAGCGTCACTGGCCCTCTGATGTGGCAAAGTGCCTGAGGGCTTTAGTATATCAGTGGCGTGGCGAGACTGCCCAATCGCCTGATGGCAGATTATTCTTTGTCTTCAATGACGGCGAACTGCATCATAAAGTCATTGTCCAGCAATTAGAAGATACAGGCAGAATAGCAGTGGTGATGAAAGAGGCACCGCTACGCGATAAGGAGCATAATATCTCAGGCAAACTTGACGCCCTTATTAAATTCAATAATAAACATTATGTCCTGGAGATAAAATCCATCAACCGCTATGGCTTTGAGGAAATTAAACGCGATGGTCCTAAAGAAGACCACACCATTCAGTTGCAACTCTATCTGCATTTTGTCCGAATCCTCTATCAAATAGATACTCAAGAGGGAATACTTCTATACAAGTGCAAGGATACCGCTCGTTTTTATGATTTTATTGTGGCATACAATGAGAATGTGGTACAGGATTTCTTCGGCAAACTCAAAGTCGTTGAGGAGCATCTCTCAAAAGGAACTCTACCTGAGAGACCTTATGAGATTACAGACTGGCATTGTCGTTATTGTGATTACAAAAAGGTCTGCTGGGTAGGTCTCGCCCACAAAGAGATAGTTGATTTGAGTGAGAGTGAACTCTCGGCTATTATTGGTGAACTGCTTGATATTAAGGAAAAAAGGAAATCGCTTGAAGAGGTTGAAGAAACCCTTTCTAAAACAATTAAGGAACAATTATCTCAAAAGAATATCACCATCGCCCAGATAGGTGATTATGTTATAGAATTGCGAGAGATAATCCAGAGACGGCTTGATACCCAGAAACTCACAGAGCATTTTAAGGAACAATTAGAGCCGTTCTATAAGACAACCACTTCAAAACGGCTGGATATAAAGGAATCGGGATGATGACAGAACGAAACCACACATTCGCTGAGTTTATCCTGACGAAGGAAGGGCGGAAATGTCCTTCCCGACCCCGAAGGATTTCGGGGCGGGACAAGGATTTAGGTGGGATGCCCCGATGGTCATAGGTTCGCTATGCTCACTACAAGTCGGGATAAGACCCAGTC
>JASEHY010000056.1 GCA_030018555.1 Planctomycetota bacterium | reverse complement strand
TGAGATTGCTTCGCTATCGCTCGCAATGACATTTTAGGCACTTTGTCAACAGTCTAACAGCGAGTAAAAAGATGCAGAATATTCGTAATTTTTGTATTATTGCTCATATAGACCACGGGAAGTCCACTCTGGCAGACCGTTTGCTTGAGGTTACAGGTGCGGTCTCTCCGAGAGAACTGCGCGAGCAGTTTCTTGATAATAGAGAAATAGAACGAGAACGCGGGATTACTATCAAGGCAAAGGCAGTCCTGTTAAGATATCAGAATTATCTTCTCAATCTCATAGATACTCCGGGTCATGTTGATTTCAGTTATGAGGTTCTGCGGAGTCTGAAGGCATGCGAGGGAGCACTGCTTTTAGTGGATGCAACACAAGGTGTGCAGGCACAAACTGTTGCTAATGCCCTTCTGGCGAGAGAGTCCAATCTCAAGGTCATTCCTGTAATAAATAAGATAGATATGCCGATTGCCAATGTTGAGTTGACGAAGGAGGAGATTCAGAAGGTGCTGGAAATTCCACCGGATGAGATAATTGAGGTGAGTGCCAAATTGGGAACTAATGTTGACAAGGTGCTTTCTGCAATAGTCAGCCGAATACCGCCACCATCAGGCGATGTGAATAAGCCCCTTAAAGCCCTTATCTTTGACGCAGTCTATGATGACTATCGCGGAGTAATAGTCTTTGTAAGAATGATTGATGGTTCTGTTAAGATAGATGATGAAATAGTAATGCTCAGAAATAATAGGAATTTTAAGGTGGAAGAGGTCGGGATATTTACTCCGAAAATGGTCAAGGTTGCGAAATTATCTGCCGGTGAGGTCGGCTATATTATTAGCGGGATTCGTAATAGTAGAGAAGTCAAGGTCGGCGATACGATTACACTCAAGGGTGTTAGCGAGATGACTCTTTTGCCCGGCTATCGTGAGCCATTGCCAATGGTATTTGCCGGGTTTTATCCTGTGCAAGGTCGTGATTTTACCGCCCTTAAGAAATCTATAGAGAAATTGTCGCTCAATGATTCTTCTTTTACCTTTGAGCCCGAGACTTCAGAGGCATTAGGAATGGGTTTTAGATGCGGATTTTTAGGGCTGTTGCATATGGATATTGTTAAAGAGCGACTTAGAAGGGAGCAGGAGATAGAAGTAGTCCAGACCGCACCGAATGTGCCGTACGAGGTGGTGGTTATAGAACGCGGGATGTCTAAGACCCTCCGTATTGATAATCCTGCCGAGTTCCCGGATGAGTTGACTATCCGAGAGGTAAGAGAGCCGATTGTCAAGACGAGTCTGATTATTCCGGCTGAGAACATCGGTAGTATTATGACATTGTGCGAGTTGAAACGAGGTGAATACCTCAAAACCGAATACCTCTCCCCTACCAGAGTTATTCTATATTATAATTTGCCGTTGGGCGAGATTATCTATGATTTTTATGATAAACTAAAATCAGCCACGCATGGGTTCGGAACGATGGATTATGTTTTTATTGGATATAAACCGGCAGATATGGTAAAGTTACGGATATTCGTAGCGAATACGGAATTAGATGCCTTTTCTTCCATCGTTCATCACGGTGTGGCAGAATCTAAGGGGAGAAGAATAATCCAGTTATTAAGACAGAATATACCGAGACATCTTTTCCAGATAGCGTTGCAGGCGGCGGTAGGTAAGCGAATAGTTGCCCGTGAGAATATCTCGGCACTATCTAAAAATGTTACAGGTAAATGCTACGGCGGTGATATTACTCGTAAGAGAAAACTATGGGCGAAACAAAAGGAAGGTAAGAAGAAGATGAAAAGTATCGGCTCTGTGGAGATTCCGCAGTCTGCGTTTATTGCAGTGCTTTCGGGAGAGACGGGGAAATAATTGAGACCGTATCAAATCTTAAGAGGGAGGCTATTCCTCCAAGTAGGATCAGGTAATTCCCCCTTACGAAAGGGGGATAAAGGGGGTTGTTATCCCTTATATGAAGATTTATTACAATCCGAAGTTAAAAACACTCTCAAGAAAACTGAGAAACAACAGTACACTCGCAGAAATATTACTTTGGAATAAACTAAAAAACCGCAAAATGTATGGGTGCCAATTTATGAGACAAAAACCAATAGGTGATTATATTGTAGATTTTTATTGCGCCGCTCTTAAACTGGTTATTGAGATTGATGGAATAAGCCACGATGGGAAATTCCCTGTTGATATGAAAAGACAACAGTTTTTAGAATCTCTCGGCTTAATGATACTGAGATTTAATGATTTGGATGTTAAAAAAGACATAAGAAATGTTTTGAGAGTAATTGAGGGATGGATTGAAAACAACCCCCTAACCCCCTTTAATAAGGGGGAATAAGGAGAGAAATTCCCACTTAACAAAGGGGGAATAAAAGGGGGTTGTTCCCTTTGTGTCTTGGTGTCTTTGTGGCTTTCCCATACTACAAGTTATGTTCAAGAATATAAAAAGTGGCTATACCCTGCTCTGGAATATTATCCCTATTGCGGTGATTCTGATATTATATCTAACCAAGGTTGTTTCTTTATGGAACGCGGCACTAATGGCAGTAATCTGGGCGGTGTTGATTCAGGGTAATGCTGAGGTCTTCCTGGTGGCTTTTATTCTGGCGATGATAATAAGATGTTTTTGTATAGAGGTCTATAAGATTCCAACCGGCTCAATGGAACCCACCCTGCACGGCGATTATGTGAGCGGAGATAGAATTATTGCCAATAAACTCACGCTACTTTTTTCACCTATAAAGAGATTTGATGTGCTTCTCTTCAAATATCCGCTTGATAAAAACATAAGTTTCATAAAACGTGTAGTGGGTCTGCCCAATGAGGAATTGATGCTCAAACAGGGCAATATTTATTATAAGCCCAAAGGGACAGACAAATATCTTATTGCCAAAAAGCCATTAAAAGTCCAAGAATCTATATGGGTTCCAGTATATGAATGGAATAAACAGAAGAACGACCTTGAGGAGATATGGGACCTGCAAGGGAAAGATTCTTATAGCATAGAAGATGGCAGACTAAAACTGAAAGGGAGTACTTCTATCAGTTATAGACCTGCTATCAAAGATGATTATCAGAGAAGTGCGGGCAGGAATGTGGTTAGTGATATAAAATTTTCTTTCCGATGCCGTGCTGAAAAGAGTGGCGGTGAAATTTATACTACTCTAAAGACTCCTTCAGGGAATTTTTCAGTGCGTCTTTTTCCGGTGGATTTACAGGATGAGACGCCAAATCTTACCTGGCACTTCCGCTCACCACCACCCTCAAATACCTTTGAACATTATACCGCCTCAGATAATGCCATAAGACCTCTGCCTATTGATAAGAAACTGATAGTTAATAAAGAGTATCTGATAGAAATACTCAACTTTGACGGAGATATTTTTATAAGAGTTGATGGCAAGGATATTTTTCACTATCAGTATATCACCACTTCAGAAGATAAGACATCAGAGAGAGAAATTTATTCCGGTCAGATAGAAATCGGAATACACAAGCAGTCAGTAACCCTGAGTGATTTCAGGGTGTGGCGTGATATATATTATGCGAGTGAGAATGATTACCGAAGCGCCTTAAAGGAAAATGAGCCATTATTTATACCAGAAAGTAACTATTTTGCCATAGGCGATAATGTGCCGAATAGTAAGGATAGCCGACTCTGGCGAATAAAGAAAATAACCCTTAAAAATGGTAAGGAGATTAAATGCGATATAGATTCCTATGGTAGCGATGGTTCAACTATAACAATGTGGCGAAATAAGATTACCAATAGAGGAGGCGATATCTGGGGCGTAAGCCATACTATAAAAATGGAGGAAGTAGAGTCTATCAAGGAAGACCCTGCCTGTTTTATCAGTGCTGATGAGATATTCGGTAGAGCGCTTTTTATCTACTGGCCTCTGAATAGAGTTAAGTTGATACGATGATTATTTTCCGGTTTTATACAATTTCATATACTGTAAGGGGTTATAAAAAACTATTGCTTACTCTTGGTGATAAGTTCTGTTTTTCACTCAGGTAGTATTCGGGAAATAACGAGGATTTCAATATAACCTATTGTATTATAAGGAGTTAGACAAAATAGCCATCTGGCACGACTATAATAGGGTTAACTTGGGATTATAAAGCAGTTAGTATTGGTCTTTTCTATTGCTTTCAGTTATCAACAAGTTATCTACAACTACTATTGATCGCTTTATAACCCATTATATATCATTAAGATATGCTTCTGGAAGTTAAAGAATTGGTAAAAATATATGGTTCAAGACGGGTGGTTGATGGAGTAAGTTTTAATATCTCTGAAGGTGAGATAGTAGGGATTCTTGGCCGCAACGGAGCGGGAAAAACTACCACTTTCAGAATGGTTACGGGACTGCTTCAGCCATCGTCAGGTGAGATAATATTTAAGGCAACTATAAATGGGGAAAGGAAACCTATTAATGTTGCCGATGTGCCAATGTATAAGAGGGCTTTATATGGTATGGGATATCTTCCACAGGAACCCTCTGTATTCCAGAACCTCATCGTTGAAGATAATCTTCTGGCAATACTTGAAACGAGACCACTCAGCAGAGGCAGAAGGATGTCAGAGGCAAAACGGCTCCTGAACGAGTTCGGGTTATCAAGATTATTTCAACAAAAGGCGTCAACACTTTCAGGCGGTGAAACCAGACGGCTTGAGATTGCCAGAGCATTGATTACCGAGCCAAAACTACTCTTATTGGATGAGCCCTTTTCTGGTGTTGACCCGATTTCGGTTGCTGAGATTCAGGATATTATCAGACGACTTAAAGGCAAAGGTATAAGCATCCTTCTTACTGACCACAATGTCAGAGAGACACTCGCTGTTACTGACCGTTCTTATATCATAGACGAAGGACAAATACTGTGTTCTGGAACGCCTTCAGAAATAATGAGTAATCCGATAGCGAAGAAAAAATATTTAGGAGAAGGTTTCTCAATGTTATGAACCAGTTCAAATCACTGCTGATATTGATAGGGGGTTGGTGCGTACCGGGTTTGGCACATTTTTATTATGGGCAACGAATTAAAGCCCTACTATTCTTTGGCATAATCCTTGTCTGCACGGTCTTGGGTATAATAATTGCCGATTTCAGATTTGTCAGATACTCTGATAACCCTTTTTATTATATCGGGCAGTTTGGAAGCGGTCTGATCTTCTTGTTAAACAGTGTATTTACTTCCGTAACCCCTCGTGGTTTTCTCCCACTCCCCTACTATGAAATTGGATTGCTTTATACTTGTGTTGCCGGTATTCTTAATCTTGTAATATTGTTAACTCTTCACACACAACTGACTAAAAAGTCCCGACCGGGCGGGACTGAAGATAAACAACCATCCCGAGAGTATCCGGGACTGACTTAGAAAATATGATTCATTTCCTGTCTATGCTGGGTCTTTTTGTTTTCATTGCGTTAGCAGTGGCGTTTACCTTAACTCTTGCTACTCCAGAGGAACGTCCTACAGCCATCATCCATACTACAATGAAGAATTTTAATATGTTATGTTTGATTATTCTTGTTATATGTATTATAGTTAGTGTTATAAACTTTTTATAAGAATGAGTTATACTGCTATTAGTAAGTTTTTCCATAGTCTGGAAGAATTGTCAGGGTTGATTTTTGATTGTATTCGCACAGAAAATCTCTCACTTCTTGAGAGGACTGAAATACTTCTTTCGGAAATTACGCCCCAGATTAAAGATTATAATTTGTATAATAATATTAATAATGACCCTGCTAAAAAAGACCTCTCAAATCGGTTTGAGAAGATAGTCTCTAATCTTGCCAGATTGATTAGCGTCCTAAAAGATAAGATAAACAAGAGCATTCTTTTCAGTGAAAAAGCAGTGAGAGAAATGGAATATTTAACAGGAACTATTAAGCATCTTTCTCGTTGCCTGAAGGATGTGTCCCTTACTAAAAACGAAGTGCTGGCAAAATATATTATTGATACCGCTAATACATTGGAGAATACCGCTGATAACTTTGCTCTGGGACATCAGGAGAGATTATTGAGTGGTATCTGTCAACCACAGGCATCGGCGATTTTTATAGACCTCCTTAATACGATTAAAGAAGTTTCATATCATTTTAAGGAAACAGGAAGACAGATTTCATTTCTTAAATAGAAAAGGAAAATATAAAAATGGTGCAGGTGGAATTGTCACGTCTTATAATTGACGAAAATCGTGAGGAGCAACTTATCATCCTTAAAGAAGTAAATGGCAATAGAGTATTTCCTATTATTATTGGTATATACGAAGCGGCATCTCTTGACCGCAAGATAAAAAACATTAAAACCGTCAGACCTCTTACTCATGATTTAATTATCAATGTCCTAAAAGGACTTAATTCTACTATCTCTAAGATTATTATTAGCGACCTGAAAAAGAATACCTTTTATGCCAAGGTGTTTGTTAGCGCTAATGGTAAGGAAATTGAGATTGATTCGCGGCCAAGCGACGCGATTGTTCTGGCGATTCATCTAAAAGCCCCTATTTTTGTAGAAAGTAAACTATTGGATGAGATAGGCACCTCTCCAGAGGAAATTCAGCCACCTGAATAGGCCGTTACTTTTATGGAAAGACCTGTTTATAGTGAGCGTAGCGAACCTAATGCCACCCGGATGAAAGAGGTTATTGGTAGATTTGAGCCGAATAACAAGTCCCTTATTATCCCCATTCTCCAGGCACTGCAGGAGACATTCGGTTATGTCCCACCTGAATCATTGAAACTCGTCAGCAAACATACCAATGTATCGCAAAATAAAATCTACGGCGTTCTGACCTTTTATGCCCAGTTCACTACTACGCCACGGGGTAAATATATTGTCCGTCCCTGCCGGGGAACGGCTTGCCATGTCAGAGGTGCAAACAAAGTAATCAATCACATTAAAAACTTCCTGAATATAGAAGACGGCCAAACCACTTCTAATTACAGGTTTTCCCTGGAAACTGTTGCGTGTCTGGGAACTTGCTTTCTGGCTCCGGCAATGATGGTCAACCATGACTACTACGGCAACATGGATGAAAAGAAAACAGAAGAAGTGCTGAAAAGTTACGATTAAATTATGCAGAAACTACATTCGTTAGGAGCATTGCAATCTTTCAGGGAAGGATTAGTGAAATCTTATGACGGCAAGAAAAAAGGGATTCTTATCTGCAGTACCGGCTGTCGGGCAAGGGGCTCGCTGAAAATCAGGGATGCTTTCCATAAGGAAATTAAACAACAACTAACTTCTGAAATAGAAATCATAGAAACCGGTTGCCAGGGTCTTTGTGCCTATGCCCCTGTTGTTACCATAGAACCAGAAGGTATCTTCTACGGTAAACTTACGGAAAAAGATGTCCCATCTGTTATATCCAAAACATTACTTAACGGAGAAGTTCTAAAGAAACTCTGCTATTCCGAAAATGGCAAGGACTACCCGTATATCAATGAGATACCATTCTTTAAGTTCCAGAAGAAAATCGTGCTGAGAAACTGTGGTTATATTCGGCCGACCAGTATTGAGGATTATATCAGACGCAATGGTTATACCGCAATCGCTAAGGTTCTCTCCGGAATGAAACCAGAACAAGTTATAGATGAAGTAACTAAATCTGGTATTCGTGGTAGAGGTGGAGCCGGATTCCCCACCGGACAGAAATGGAAATTTGCAAGAGGATATCAGAGCGATACCAAATATTTTATCTGCAACGGTGATGAGGGCGACCCGGGTGCCTTTATGGACCGGGCGGTTCTGGAGGGTGACCCGCACTCCGTCATAGAAGGAATGCTCATTGGTGCCTATGCGATTGGCGCTAATCACGGCTATATCTATGTCAGGGCTGAATACCCTATTGCTGTAGAATATTCTACTCTGGCAGTTAAGCAAGCCCGCGAGATTGGATTGCTCGGCGATAATATTCTTGGTTCTGACTTCAGTTTTGATATTACTATCAAGCAAGGCGCCGGTGCCTTTGTCTGCGGTGAGGAAACCGCTCTCATTGCCTCTATAGAAGGCAAACGCGGTATGCCCAGACCAAGACCACCCTTCCCTGCTGAATCCGGTCTCTGGGGTAACCCAACCGTAATAAATAATGTAGAAACATTGGCAAGCATCCCTTATATCATTCTGAACAGTGGAAACGAATATGCCAAAGTTGGCACGCCAGGCAGTAAAGGCACCAAAGTATTCGCATTGGCAGGCAAGGTTCGTAATACAGGATTGGTTGAGGTGCCGATGGGTATAACTCTTAGACAGATTATCTTTGATATCGGCGGTGGGATTCCGAACGAACGGGGATTCAGAGCCGTCCAAATGGGAGGACCTTCTGGTGGTTGCCTGCCGGCTAAATATTTAGACACCTCTATTGACTACGAAAATATCAAAGAGGCAGGCGCCATAATGGGCTCGGGTGGAATGATTGTCTTGGATGAAGCCAATTGTATGGTTGACATCGCCCGTTACTTTATGGACTTTTGTCAGAAAGAATCGTGTGGTAAATGTGTGCCTTGCAGAATCGGCACCAAGCGGATGCTGGAGATTGTTACCAGATTTACCGAAGGTAAAGCCCAAACCGGTGATATAGAAAAACTCCAGAAATTAGCCGAG
>JASEHY010000055.1 GCA_030018555.1 Planctomycetota bacterium | reverse complement strand
TAAAAAGAGGGGCAGGGGTGTGTAAAAGTCAGCCGAGGGATTACACACCCCTAAATCCCCTCTTAATAGAGGGGACTTTAGAGGGATAATAAATAATCCAAGCGATACCATAACCGAGTATCAATGCCACGATGGACCCTTTAGAACCAGTGCTAATCAGGACAAAGAGCATTATTAAAACGGCAACTACTAAGATGAGCCATCTTTTCTGTCTGGTGAGAGATAGAGAGATAAAAGGTGCGATGACGAGGAGCAGAAACGCACCCAGCGAATTCTGATATGTGAAGGTAGCAAACGGTTCGGCGGCTTGGGCTCGGGCTAAGAATGCGCCTCTCAAATCAACAGGAATCGTATCCAATAATGATGGATTTTGCTGTATCTGTGCTGCCAAATCTCTCAATTCCCAGAAATGCTGATATAGGGCATAAAGAATAATAATCAGTGCATTAGAAAGGAACACTGATAGTAGCATCGTTATATATTTGGGCTCTCTGAGACACAGGGAATAGACAAGATAAAAGAGAACTATGTCGTTAATCCAGGCGACTAAATACCCGAAGGCACCGAATTTATACGGAGCATTTATGAATGAGGTAATGATAAGGATTACAAATAAGAATAATAATATTTTTAAGGATGCTGATAAGGTTATGATTGAGGGTGTCTTGGATTTCTCAAGAAGATGGATGAGTAAAGTCATCCAGATAAAGAGAACAATCAGAAGATTAAGCCCGCTACCGGCGGTGCTTGAGGGGATGAAGAGACGTGCGCTAATACCAGCAGAGAGTAAGAATATCTGGAGCCATTGTAGCATAAGTTTGGCTAATCAGCATTTTTGTTCTTGCGACCACTATATTCCAATATAGTTACAATACAGAGCAATAAGAATATTTGTCCAAATATTAATATTGCTCCTGTAATGTTTGCCTGTTTATCAGGGGTAAGATAGTACAACAGAATCGCTGACAGCCCGGCACAAATCGTTAAGAGATATATAAGAAGCACCGCATGAGGTATCTTCATTCCTAAAGCAATTAGCCGATGAGCCAGATGGTTCTTGTCTCCTCTAAAAATGGGCTTTTTATTAACTATCCTTATTATAACTACCACAATAGTATCAAATATGGGTATAGAAACGACCAGCAAAGGAGTTAATATTGCATAGTACTGATGCGGTTCTCTATAAAATGTGAATAAAACAGTAAGGATGGAAATAAAATACCCTAACAACAAACTTCCCGCATCACCCATAAATATTTTAGCAGGGTGAAAATTGAATATAAGAAAAGCAATGACTGAACCAATGATAGCAATAAGAAATGAGGCAATAAAATATTGTCCGGTCTTGAGGGCTATAATCAGGAATACACTGGCTGTGATTGCTGAAATGCCAGCGGAGAGTCCATCCATATGGTCAAGCAGGTTAAAAGAATTCGTTACCAGAACTATCCAGAAGATTGTTAGTGTAGCGGAAATTATTTGCCCCCAAGTGCCAAAATGCTCAAGGAAAAGACCGAATTTAATTCCATTAGCAACAACGAATATACTTACTATTATCTGAAAGAAGAGTTTAGTAAAAGCGGATAGTTTTTTTATATCATCAAATAGACCGAGTATGAATATAGCGGAAGCACCTATAAAGATGACGGATAATTTTGGTATCATCACGAATACGCCCGGCAGATAATCATAGATTTCTTGTGGTAACCATTTTGGCTGATTGACCTTTAATAAATAACTGACAATAAGTGCGGAACTAAAGGTAATGATGATGCTGAGAAAGATGGCGATTCCGCCACCTAATGAAATAGGATATTGATGAACCTTACGCTCGCCGGGCATATCTACAAAATCTATTGCCAGTGATATCTTCCTCACCAGAGGTATCAAAATAAGTGTGGTAATAAAAGAGACCAGAAATGTAATAAGAACAACAAATTGCATTGGTTATAAGGTATGTTTACCAGTTTATCTGCGATTTCGCTTCAAGAGGTTTAAGTTCCTCATCTTCTCATATCCTCTTCGTAGACTTCTGCTTCCAGTTGAGGGAGTCTATTAATCTCCTTATTCCACTCATAAGTTTGTGCTATATAGCCGAAAAGGTATCCCAAGAAGCCATAGAAAACAGTATTAATTAGAAATGCGCCCACATAAAGTAATACGATGTTTATATCCTCTATATCACCCAGAAGTTTAATCAGTAGAGCAGCCGGCAGTTCTAATATATAAATGAGATAACCAAAACCGTTTGGATTTAATATATAAGGATGGAGATGCCAGGCACTTATAATAAGAGCGAAAATTAGATGGCATACTACGACTACAACGGCTACCCTCATCGGGTATTTTGGGTCCACTACTTGAGGAGCAGTCTTTTGGACAGGAGAAACAGGTTCTGGTTTCTTGGGCTGTATCAGTCTACTTTTTCTGACGGCAGATGGTTTCATAATAATCTATAATAAACATATTCAAAGTTATAATCAAGAAAATGTTGAAAATATTTAGGATGGAGTATAAACTAAATATTATGAAGATTGTAAAACAACTGCCGAGGATAAAACCGCGCCGAGCGGATACGCA
Source organism: Planctomycetota bacterium (assembly GCA_030018555.1). Classification (GTDB taxonomy): domain Bacteria; phylum Planctomycetota; class MHYJ01; order JACQXL01; family JACQXL01; genus Yes70-35. Next base: position 6,073 of record JASEHY010000055.1, on the reverse strand, counting down.
CAAAGGTGACTATGGTAAGGTATTACTGATTGCCGGGTCTAAAGGGATGAGTGGTGCGGCTTATTTATCAGCCCAGAGCTCCATCCGAAGCGGTGCCGGACTGGTGTACCTCGCTACTCCTTCCTCCCAGCAACCCATTCTATCTTCTAAACTTGCTTGTGTGATTACCCATCCGCTTGCCGAAACTCCGGCTGGCACTATCTCCAGAAAAGCCCTGAAAGAAATGACTTTTCTGTTAGAAAACCCCACTAATCGGCACTGGAATTTTACCTTTAATGATATAGATGCTGTTGGAATAGGTCCAGGACTTTCAAGACATCCACAAACTATGGAATTCGTCCGTTCTATATTGCCAATACTTCCCTGTCCTACTGTTATAGATGCGGATGGTATCAATGCACTGATTGACAATCATCAGATATTGAAGAAAATGCGAACTGCAATTATGACTCCTCACGCTGGTGAGATGGCGAGATTATTAGGAACAACCGCTACCAAAATACAGTTTAATCGCCTTGATAGTGCCATTGAAACATCCCGAAAACTCAATGCTATAATTGTCCTGAAAGGACATAAGACGATAGTTACTGATGGGGAGAATGTCTATATTAATACTACCGGTAATCCAGGCATGGCAACCGCAGGAAGCGGAGATGTATTAACAGGTATGCTCGTAGGCTTTCTGGGACAAAAATTCAGCCCTTTTGAAGCATCTCAATTAGCCGTGTATTTACACGGTCTGTCTGGCGATATCGCAGTGAAGAAGTCTACCGAACCATCTTTAATCGCTACAGACATTCTTGATAGTATCCCCGACGCATTTACCCGAATAATTCATCCCGATTTATCGGGATGAATTATGTCCGTTATGGCGCCAGAGGCGCCATTACGGCGGGTTATCCCGATTACCTTAAAATTTAAGGGGTGAATAATCGGGGTTTAGTGTGTTTATCTCACCCCGTTAGAAGTCCCCAGTGGGGGCGGTCGCCTATGGCGACCTACTTCTAACGGGGCTCATCCAACAAAAAGTGATAGTTCAGATAATATTTATTATTGGTGGATTTATCATTGCGATCTCATATCCATTAGGAATTGAACCGCTTACATTTCTGCCTCTTGACATTTATACCACATTAAGAGCATTGATTCTTATCTGTTTATCAAGTCTTTTATATATTCTGCTTGGAATGAATTTAGTAAGAAAGCACCTGAAGATTCTTTATCCAAAGTTAGAACAATTAAGCCAAAGTAAAGGAGGCGAAGATGAATTATCAGATTCTCTAAAACGACAGATACAGAATATTCTTGCCCCTTACTACCGACGAGTATTCAATTACCGAATATTGCTTCTTTTGATATACTCTATTCAGGTTTATATCTTTCATCTACCAATCTTGAGCAGGATAGTTATCTCAGACCAACTCCCTTTCATTGCTAATCTATTCACACTCCTTCCCTTTTTTATCACATTGGTTTTATCATATACCCCGTTCTATTGGATGGAAAGATTCCAGCATTATCTGCAGAGTATAATTGGTTTTTCTGACAATCAGAATGAAACACCTCCAACTTTCTCCAATTATCTCGCCTTTCAGGCCAGAACTTACTTTCTGCTTGCAATACTTCCATTGATGGTCTTTATGCTCTTTTTTGACATTATTCACATGATACCATCTATAAGAGATTGTTTAATAATTTATCCATTTATAGAATGGTTTATTTCACTGACTTTGATACTGATAATGTATATAGTAGCACCTTTTATCATCAAATATCTCTGGGCAACAAAACCATTATCCGAAAGTCCATTACGAATGTATCTTAAAATATTAAGTTCTCGTGCCAGAGTTAAGGTTAAGGATTTTCTTGTCTGGGATGTTGGGCAGAGACCTTTTGCAAATGCACTTCTTATCGGGCTTTTCCCTTTCAATCGCTTCATAATTTTCACAAATACTATCTTACAAAAATTATCTAATGACGAAATCGCTACCGTATCTGCTCATGAATTAGGACATGCAAAAGCACATCATCTATTGTTACTACTGTTATTTACAATCGCCTATTTGAGTATACTGTTTTCTCTCAACAGCATAATAAGTAATATAGTTGGTGAAGGTGTCTGGAATCTAACAGGTTCCATATTCTTTCTCATTATATTCTGGGTCATCCTCTTTGGTAAATTAAGTCGTCGGTTTGAACTGGAGGCAGACTGGTATGCAGTAAGAATTACTTCTGACCCGGTAGGTTTTACCAATGCATTAACCAAGATTGCCTATTTGAATGGAATCCCTCTCAGAACATCAGGTCTATCAACAATCACTCATCCCAGCATAGATAAACGCATTATGGCTATCAAAAATCCCACTGAGAACGGTACAGACGCAAAACCACCGTTTATCAAGAATATCGTTCCAACACTGATAATCGTTTGCCTGTTAGGATTGCTCGGTATTGGTTATGCTATTTCAAAAGATATTAATACTGTTTCAGAAAGAAGACAGAAACTCAAAGCCACAGAGATGGTAAATAAGGGCTACATATTACTGGAAGAATTAACATCTCAAGCAGATTCGTGTGGTAATTCAGAAACAGAGAGAAAGGACAAATTACAGAGGGCTATCTTTTATCTTAACTCCGCAATAAAATTAGATGCTACTCGTTCGCTTTACTATATCTTGTTAGGTGATGCCCTTAATCATTCAGGCGAGTATTCAGAGAGTTTGCGTGCATATGAAATAGCCAACAAACTTGCACCGGTTGACCCTATGGAAAGGTATTACCTATCAAGAAAATTCCGCTAAAGCGGGATAACTATTTTCACCGCAGAGACGCGGAGGTCACAGAGAAATTAAATAATTATTTTCCCCTCTGCGCTCTCTGCGTCTCGGCGGTGAGACAAAGGGTTTTTATATCCGTTATAATTGTTATCAGTTGCTGTGAAATAAACGCATCACCTTTCAGATGAAACTATGAGCCGATTAGAACAAATTCGGGCATTTATAAAGAAACGGTGGTTGCCGATACCCATCCGGCGATTATTTTACCGGCTGAAATCCACGGAAACCAGGTTCACCGAGATTTATTTCAGCAACAGGTGGGCCGGGCAAGAATCGGCCTCCGGCCCTGGTTCCGATCTCGCCCAAACATCTGTCATCCGGGGGGAAATACTTGTCCTGCTGAAGGAGCTGGGAATAAAATCACTGCTTGATGCTCCCTGCGGTGATTTCCATTGGATGAAAGAGACAGAATTGAATATTGACAGATACATCGGGGTGGATATTGTCGGGCCGTTAATCGCCCAAAATCAGCAGAAATACGGCAATCAAAAACGGGAATTTATAGCAGCAGATATAATCAAAGACAAACTGCCCTGCGTGGATTTGATTTTATGCCGTGATTGTTTGGTCCATTTGTCGTTCAGAGATGATTTCTCGGCTATCAGGAATTTTAAGGCGAGCCAATCAAGGTTCCTGCTGGCAACAACTTACAGCGACGTGTCGGACAATCGTGATATTATTACCGGCAAATGGCGCCCGTTAAATCTGGAGGAACCGCCATTCAACTTCCCGGCGCCGATTAAACTAATCAACGAAAAATGCACGGTTAAAGACGGCAAGTACGCCGATAAAAGTTTGGGCCTCTGGGAACTCAAGGATGTTTTGGTTTAGTCCGCATGGCAAAACTCGCCCTAAATCCATGATTCCGCATTCCGCAGTTACCCGGCAACTGCGAAGATACCTCTATGCCTATCTGCAGTCTGTTGCTTATTCTATCAGTCGTAACCGCATCTGCAGGACAGAGGATTTAAACAATCTCAGGAAGTAATCCCTATGGGACTTATTCCTTGAATTCCTCTTCAAATGCCTTTTTATCTACTCGTTCTATCATCTCACAGCATCTCTTCAGATAATCAACAATGTTATTCCTCTTCCACTTTGGATTACTCTCTATTTGCTTAATTATATCAGACAGAATTTCTTTCCGCAGGTTTATTCTTTTGCCTATTTTAAGTTTCCTGAAATCATAGCCGAGTCCACGGGCGGTCTTGAAGACCAAATCCATTTCCTCTTTTGTTATCTTAATCCCTGTTTTTTCTGTGAGAATATCGCGGACCAATTCTAAGGGCATATTTACTTGAGACGCAATATCTTTTAGAGTTGCTGTCATAGAACCATCCTCATTTTCTAATTTATATTAACTACTATAATTGGTCAAGAAAAATTACGGATAAACACGAATCACACGAATGGAACGAATAGTCCGCCTGAGGCGGAGGATTCGCCGTATAAGTTTACCCTGTCCTTCACAGGATCCCGTCAGAGGGATAAGGGTCTTATTCGTGTTCCTCCTAATCTGATAAATCAGTTAAATCCTGTTGTTAATATGATTTCCTATACAATTAAAAAACAGAGCACAAAAGTTTTACCCACGCTTTAATAGTGCTTCCATCATAGCAATAGAAGTTGCCCAGTTAAATTTATGGGACATCTCATAACCTTTATCAGAGATTCTTGTCAATAACGACCTATCAGAAAGGAGTTTAATAACATTTTCTGCTAATTTCTCTGGCTCTCTTGGCGGTGAGACTAAAGAAGTTTCGTTGTGAATCGCATAATCCCGACAGCCACCATTATCTGTGGTAACAAGTGCTTTTTTACAAGCCATTGCTTCTAATCCTGGCAGTCCAAAGCCCTCATACCAACTTGCAGAGATGAAGATATCGCAGGAGTTATAAATCGCTCTGAGTTTATCAACCGGCGGCTTATGAAAATACCTGCAATCTTGTTCCTTCGTAGAAAGAGTGGGAGGAAGTCTCGGAGTTCTGTGCCGTGTGCCTACTATCACCAGTCTAAGAAGAGGGATCTTTTTCCTCACAGTTTCAATTGCCCGCAGAGCGTCGGAAAACCCCTTGTATTCAGCGGTATGATAGAGCATACCAATGCGTCTTGTTTCATCCTGACCTTCAGGCGGACAGGGTCTCTGTTCAGGGAAAAACTCTTTTTGGTCTATGGCATTTGGAATATGTTCTGCGGATTGGTTGAACATCCTTTTTAATTCTTCTTTCAGATAATTTGAGACAACGATTTTAGTGAACGGCATATAATATGTTTCTTCTGCCTTCTTCGCATCCGCAGGGTTTAACATATGTTCCAATGCCTGTACCAGATAAAACTTGCGTCCTTTAGTATCAGGTATCTCCTGTAGAGCAATGGCTGTTTTATAGGAAGTGGCAAAAATAACATCTGCGGGAGGTATCTTATCTGTTTTGAACTCTTTAGTAAATTTGACCCTTGTGCCTTTAAGGTTAATCCAGGGTGCGGTATTGACAAAATTATGGATGATATTTCTTATAAATGGGATCTTGCGTTCCTTACATATCAGAGTAATCTGATGTCCTCTTTGAGATAGTCTTCGGGCGTACCCGCAGATAATCTTTACGCCACCGCTGATTCTTACCAGATGCGGAACCAGAAATGTTATACGCATATTACTCTTTTTCCAGTATAGTTAGCACTTCCCAATAGCCGTATGGAATAACTTTAAGCAATTTTTCACCCCGACGTTGTTTTATATTCAACAACCATTCCAAAACTTTATCAAACAGATTGGTCCTATGCCAGTTGCGGTCCAATCGAATCCGGGAAGAAATAAACCTGAAATGAAAGTCGTAATAATAGGATTTGGTATGGTTCTTGTCATAACTCCTGAATGTTTCGTAGGTGAAATAACGGCAATGCGTTGGGTCACCAAAAGCCGAGGGACTCCAAACATGTGGAACCCTGATAATTATTCTTCCACCCGTCTTTAATATACGATGAAACTCTCTCATCACCTCCTCCAGATTAGAAATATGCTCCAGAATATGTGAACAGTATATCTCTTCAACTGCCTCACTTTTTATCATTGGCAGCCCTTTTCTGATATCGCAAACAATATCCACATCGGGCAATTTTACCATATCCACGCCGATATAACCTTCTTTTTTACGATTACCACAGCCGATATCTAATTTCATCTTTATCTCCTGAAATCTTGTGCTTTGTTCAATAAGTCGCTAATTCACCTCTTCTGT
>JASEHY010000054.1 GCA_030018555.1 Planctomycetota bacterium | reverse complement strand
CGTCTCCGCCCCAGCCTCGCTCTCGCTCGGCGAGGCGGGCGAGGCGGAGCGGGCGATTACATTAAATTTAACATCCCGCCACGGCGGGATATTTATGAATAATCGGGGCAATAGGTAGTATGAAGCAGGTTTTTCGCATTATTGATGTGAATCTTAATCGGGTGCGTGAGGCAACAAGAGTGATTGAAGATTACGCCCGTTTTATCCTTGAAGATAAAGAGATATACGATAAGGTTCGCTTTATCAGACATCGGCTTATAAAAGCACTATCAAAATACTATTCTAATCTTATATCTTTGCGTGATGTTGAGAACGACCCTATTGCAGATGAGCAATCCATTCCGCTGAAGCGGGACAAGAATTTATCTGACATTATCATTTCAAATCTCCGTCGGCTTTCAGAGGCACTGCGTTCAATAGTAGAGTATCTAAAGATACAATCGCCTGCCCTTTTCCGCCCAGGCGGATCTGCCTATGGCATGACCGCTGAGATAGAGAAACTACGTTTTGACGCATATCAACTGGAACAGCAACTGTTTCCTGTTATGTATCCCCGACATTCCTTACACAAGGTTAGACTATATGTTTTGGTTCCAGCAACGATAAATAATCAATCTGTGGAGAACTTTCTACCGCCATTAATAAAAGGCGGTGCGGACGCTATTCAACTCAGAGCAGAATCCATCAATGACCGTGATTTACTCCTTCTGGCAAAGAGGATGAGAAAGCAACTATCTAAAAAGGGTGTGTTATTGATTATCAATAACAGGGTTGATATTGCGAACTTGAGTAATGCGGATGGAGTCCATTTAGGCGAAAGTGATATTTCAATAAGAGATGCTCGTCGCTTATTGGGTCAGGATAAAGTCATCGGTGCAACATCGCATTCCATCCGAGAAGTCCTTAACGCACAAAATCAGGGTGCGGACTATATCTCGGTCGGACCATTCTTCCCATCACCAACTAAATCGTATCTGAAACCCGGCGGATTTGAATACTTAGAAGATGTGGCAAATAGGATTCATATACCCTATTTTGCGATAGGCGGAATAAACAAGGATAACCTATCTCGCTTAATCAGGATGCATAAAAAACTATTTCGCTATCCGCTAAAGGTAGCGGTTTCTTCGGCTATAACACATAGCAAGGATATTTATAAAGCAACCAGAGACTTAAAATCGCGACTTGTGGCGGTGAGGAGAATGGGGGGAAGGGGATAGACTGCACCTGTCTGTGTCGCGGACGCGACAGGCGGACGCACAGATAGAGAAAAAATTCTATTATTTCCCTTGACTTTTTAGAAGTAAATGATATAATTTGGTTTATATTTGAAACAACATAGAATACCAAAAAGACATCCTATAAAGAGTAAAGGAATATCCCGATATTTGTCGGGATGAGAAACAGTAACGGTCTTCTGCCTCGACGAGTCGGAATCCAACTGTTTCTAAAAGGAGGTGATTAAGAAGAAGAAAATTAATAGGTCTCAACTTGTTTGGTTTTTCGTTATCATTCCGTTCTGCTGATGTTATCGCAGGTGGGATTGATTTCGGAAGTGTTGATAGTCAAATAGGGTTGAGGGACTTGTTCCGCATATAAGTTATATGCGGGAGGAAAAACAAAGATTAACAATGACCTGTCAACCGGTCTCATCCCGTACAATGGTGCTAAAGGCGCCACGGGAAAGGTATCTTTCGTCCCACAAGGACGTTAGAATACCAAAAGGAGAATAAAATGACAAAGGTAACAAAAGGAACAGAACTATGGGTTACAACCCCTAACAGAGTGGGTATTGTCGCCGGCATTACTCATGCAGTCTCGGCAACCAAGACCAATATCATCGCAATGACCGGCTGGGGTCAAGGCGACAAGGGCTCTTTCAAAATGCTAACCTCCAATAACAAGAAGGCGAGTGATGCTATAAAGAAATTAGGGTATGAGGTGACGCAAAAGAATGTTGTCCTGGTTGAGGTTCTAAACAAACCATCTGCTTTGTATCCGCTTGCTCAGAAGGTAGCAAATTCCCATATCAATATTAACTATTGCTATGGCACAGGGCTTGGGACCAAGGCGATGCTGGTGTTTTCTACCGATAATGATACTAAAACAATGCAGGTAATCAGAAAATAGTACCGGGGCGAGACCCACTAAACAGAAAATATCCTCCTCATCCTGTTGGCGCCTCTGGCTCCATAGGTGAGGAGGGTTTTCTTACGGTAAAGGTTACGCCATAGGCGGATGTTCCGCCGAGGCGGGATCAAAAGTATAAACACGAATCACACGTCTTGGGTCTTGAGTTATGCTGTCCTTCGCCACTCCGTAGCTACGGAACAGCGTAGGATGGCGTCTTGGGTTTACGCAGGACGCCAGACGCTATTCGTCCTATTCGTGTTCTCTTTTTCTTGCGAAAGAACCTAATAATGAAAGGAGTAATCAAATGGCAGAAAAAGGATATTGCGTGAAATGTAAAACAATGAGGGAAATAAAAGATGCCAAGGAAGTAACAATGAAGAATAAGAGGAAGGCAGTAAAAGGCAAATGCCCGACCTGCGGTACAGGGATGTATAAAATCCTCGGCAATAAATAGAGACGCTATTTCGTCAAAGGCAGGACTTTATATTGGTTGCTATTGTCTTTCTGGATATACCCACAATTTATGAGGGGGTCGTGTTCCCAGAAGCAGACCCATTGCTCTTTTATTGCCTGTTCAATTAAACACTTCTTCTCGTTTAGAGTTTGCTCTGGATAAAGGTCATAACTCATAATATAAGGCAGGTCAATATGAGCAGTGGTGGGGATTAAATCGCTCCAGTAGACAGCAGTTTTATCGCCACTTTTTATAAAGACTATCTGATGTCCTTTAGTATGTCCGCCTGTAACCTTAACAGAGATGCCGTCTAATATTTCTTTGTCTTCGTTAATTAGTTCTAATTGTCCCGCTTCTTTAATAGGTAGGAGATTTTCTTTGAGATAACTTGCCCGAGAGCGTTCATTCGGCTCAAGTGCTTTCTCCCATTCTTCTTTCTGTACAATATATCGGGCGCGGGGAAAAGTGGGAACTATTTTATTCCCGGAGGACTCTTTATAGATGGTGTTTCCACCGCAGTGGTCAAAATGAAGATGGGTAAGAATAACTATATCTATATCCGTTGGCTTGAGATTATATTCAGATAGTGATGATACCAAGTCAGAAGGATGCTGTATCTGGAAGATTTCTTTATAGCGACTATTGTATTTATTACCGATGCCGGTATTAACGATGATGTTTTTTTCGCCATTCTGAATCAGAAGACACCATAATCCCATCCGGATGCGATTGTTTGTATCAGGTGGCATCCGTTTTTCCCAGAGGATACGTGGAACCACTCCAAACATTGCTCCGCCATCAAGCCGGAAATAACCGTCACTTAGAGGAGCGACATTTATGCGACCTATTTTCACCCCGTTAGAGATAGGTGGCGCCGTCGGCGCCACCGTTCTGAAACAATTATCCATTGCCTTCATAATTACCCTTTTAGATTAGGTGTTATAATTTTCTCCGTTAGTCATCTCTAACGGGGTTCATCCGTCCTTCCTTGTCCAGTCGTACGGTATTTTTTTGGTATGAGCCGGTAGCCGGTATTCATCTGGTTGTTTACGGTTATATGGCTCACTGGGACAATTCAGCATTATTGCCTCAAACTCGCTGATGCATTTGAATCCGTGATATACTTCAGGTGGTATCTGAAGAAGGATTGGATTATGTATGCCGATGTAGAATTCGTTAATTTCTCCTTTAGTAGGCGAGTTCTTGCGGGAGTCATAAAGCACCATTTTTATCATTCCGTGGATTACTGCAAATGAGTCGGTCTGTTTTTTATGATAGTGCCACGCCTTGACAACGTCAGGATATGCGGTGGTAATATAAACCTGTCCGAACTTCTTAAAGATTTCATCATCACATCGCAGGATTTCCATTACCCTGCCCCTTTCATCGGGGAGAGAGATTAGTTTCTTTATTCTAACACCATCTATCATTATCATTATCTCCTTAGAGCCAGTTAGGGCTTTTGACCTGTAAGGCAAAAGACCGTTACTGGCTCTTATCCCGTAGGGATTTCATTACGGAGTTTGGGGACTCCAAACCCCGAAAATATCCGATAATCTTATCTAATATCTGGTCAATATTTTGTGTCGGCTGGTAATTAATAAGTTGCCTTATTTTTGTAAGGTCTGGCACCCGTCTTTGCATATCCTCAAAACCTGTTTCATATGCTTGCTCATAAGGAATATAGTCTATCTTTGACGAACTGCGGGTCTTCTCTTTTATCTTGAAGGCAAGATTTTCTATGGTGATTTCATCCGCACTGCCGATATTAAAAACCTCACCTATGGCTTTGGGATGGTTAACTAATCTCAGTAGTCCTGAAATAACATCGCTGACATCTGAAAAACAACGTGATTGTTTGCCAGTGCCATATACCGTGATTGGTTCATTCTTTAATGCCTGCTGAGCAAATCTGGGGACAACCATTCCATAACGACCTGATTGCCTCGGACCGACCGTATTAAAAAGCCGAGCCACTACGACAGGCAACTTCTTTTCACGCCAGTAGGCAAGAGATAGAAATTCATCTATGGCTTTGGAACAGGCATAACTCCAACGTGATTTTACCGTGGGACCTAGCACCATATCATCATCTTCCGAGAAGGGGATTTTATTGCCCTTACCATAAACTTCTGAACTTGAGGCAACAAGGACTGTCTTCTTTTTCTTGCCGGCTAATTTAAGCACTATTTCAGTCCCGGCAATATTGGTTTCTATCGTATTAACAGGACTTTCCACAATAAGCCGTACCCCTACCGCCGCAGCCAGATGGAATATAATATCACAGGTGTCTATCAATTCCGCCAGAAGTGGCTCATTAAAAATAGTGTCTATGGTATAATGGAATTTGGTATGAGATTTTAGGTGCTCTATGTTATTGATACTGCCTGTGGAAAGGTTATCAATAATCCATACTTCATCGTTTTGATTCAGGATACCTTCTGCTAAATGAGAACCGATAAATCCAGCACCCCCTGTTATGAGGTATTTCATATTATCTCATCAATGATTTTTCTCAACTCCGCGGGCTGTTTTATACCAACAACCTGATTGACAACTTTGCCATCTTTGAAGAATAGAATGGTAGGAATTGCCGATATGTGGTAATCAGTGGCTATTTGGGGATTTTCATCTGTGTTTAGTTTAACTACTTTTACTTTCTCCTGATATTCAACTGCTATCTTATCCAGTATTGGAGAAAGCATCCGGCAGGGAGCACACCACGATGCCCAGAAGTCAACTATTACTGGACTGTCTGCTGAAATGACTTCATCCGCAAATGTTTGGTCTGTAGTCTCTTTAACCGTATTGCTCATAATTATTAGTGCGACTTTGATGGCGCCTCTGGCGCCAGAATTAGTCGCACTTATCCAGCACCTATCCGATAGGATGGGTGCTGGATTACTGTATAATTTTTATCTTCAATTCTTTCAAAATAATCTCATCGGCCGGTTTTATATTTATCCCCATAGCACCTGCTCCTTCTACTACATCGGTTGTTGTTGGTTCCATATCTGTTCCGCTTATAGTCAGTTTCTTTCCCCGTAGTTCCATGGTATATTTCTGCCATTTTCCTCCGAATTTTTTGGGGAATGGAACGGGTATCCCCGTAAATACATTAATTGTACCGCCTCCATATTCGGCGGGGAGTTTTACCGGTCTTACTGCTCCACGCAAGAACATATCAAAAGACCCCTTTTCCACCTTGAATTCTACCTCCAGAGTGAAGTCTTTCCATCCTCTTTTCTTATTATTGTTAATCAGACTGGTCCATGCTTGGGTACCCTTCGGATTAGGATTTTTTAATGTGAGTCTATCTTCCGTATCCACATAAACCTCGGTTTTACCATCCCCAGTCCTTTCCCATTTAGTGGCGTCGTCGCTAAGTGTTTGCCAACCTTTTTCCCTCTCTTTTTCTGCCTGTTCTTCTTCTATTGCCTCTTTAGCCTCATTCTTTATTCTGTTTATCTCTTCCTGTTGCTTGGGGTCATCTAATTTTGCAAGAACATTATCACAGTCTTTTAGTAGTTCCTTGTGTTTCTTCTCCTTTTTTAGAGTCTCAACCTTTTTCATAAAATCATCATATAACTTTTTCTGTTCTGCCTGTCTTTGTTCCGCCTTTCTTGTATCCTCTGCTATTTTTTTCTCCTTCGCTTTCTTCAAAATAGCCACATTCCCCTTAATCTTTTTCTTTATATCATCATTTAATGCCGGAAGACTCAGTAACTTATTATATTCACTTGTCTTCTTATCAAAATCTTCCACTGTGGTGGGAGGCGAGGCATCAAGTTGCTTGATTTTATCAAGAATTTTCTCTCTCTCCTGGGCTGTTTTTTCCATATCCAGTGCTTTTTCTTCATAAGAAGTGCCTTTGAGAATACTCATCTGCTTGTTTATTTCATCAAGAACCTTTTGTGGTTCTAACTGGTAATCTCTTTCTGTTTCATCAAGTAGCAACCAGATTTTCTTTAATTTGACTTCAAGGTCGTCCTTCTCCTTTTGTTTTGCCTGTTTTGACATTTGTATCACTATTATTATTATGCCGATAACAAGCGCTACTGCAACTGCTCCGACAATTATATAAACCTTTTTTATCCCTTTAGATTTTACTTTGCCAAAGCGGTTCACAGGCATTTCCTCTCCACTTTCCGACTCATCAAAAACATCGTTTCCAACAGTTTTTGTCTGAATAGGTTTTCTAACTTTAGGAGGAATAGGTCTTAAGCGGAAAGTTTGTGAAAACTTTGTAGTAGTAGATGATGGACCTGTCTGTCCCGCCTGGCGGAATACAGGCAGGGGAGAAGCAACTTTTTGAACCTGTGGAGCAGTAGATTTTGGAGTTGGAGGCGATTTTATTGACGTGGGATATAATTTAGGCGGCATCATTATGGTTGATTCTGGCATCCGTCTCATCGCTGGGGGCTCTGGGCCTGGGCTTCTGGTCGGAGGAGTCTGCGCTACCGGTGTCGATGGCCTCGGCGGTTGGGACGGTGTGGGCTTTTGTGGCGCCGGTGTTTGCCCTGCTGGTCTGGGAGGTGGTGCAGATACCTGTTTCATCGGTTGTTGCGCAACACCTGATGCTGGCTTTTGAGTTACTGGAGAAGTCCTTGTTGCCAGAACTGTTTTGGCTGTACTTGAGGCACCTGCCGCGGGATTGCCAGTCGGTACCTGTCTGGCACCACCAGCACATTTGAGACAATAACATATATTATTTATTTTAGTTGCTTTGCCAGAGGCAATATCCGTATTAGAAATAAAAGTGCCGCATTCCCCACAAAATATAATGGTTTCCATAATAATATCGTTCCCTTTTTATTCTGCTCTTTACTCTTCTTCCTCGCCAGGTGATGGCTTCATCATTTTATCTTTCTTTTTAAACTCTGCAAGTTTAACAGAGGCGGTTTCTTCTTTCTTCTCACGGAGATATTTTAGTTTAACTTCATAATCCGGTTTTAATTGTCCTATTATATCTCTGAAATCTCTTAGATTATTTACTTTTTTACCATCAAATTCTATCAGGACATCTCCTTCTTGAAAGCCGACCGATTCTGCAGGAGACCCATCAACAACACCTTCAATAAAGACTCCTTTGGCTTCTTTTAATCCGAGGTCTTTAAGAAGTCCTTCTAATGTAACATTAAAACTTATTGCTAGGGCATCATCAAAATCGCTGGCTAATAATCCTAAATAAGCCCTGGTTATTTTCCCTTCTTTGAGAATTTTATTTGCTATATCCATAACCGCTTTTATTGGGACTGCAAAACCATATCCGGCACCACCTGCGGAATTGATACCGATAACCTCACCATTGAGGTTAAATAAAGGTCCACCGCTATTACCGGGACCTATCACTGCATCTATTTGGAGATATGTCTCCATATACTCTACTGTACCCCTCTCTCCTTTTCCCCTTATTGCTCCCAATTCTCTTCCAAGCGCACAGACAATGCCGGAAGTAACGGTATACTGAAAACCATACGGTTGACCAATAGCCATAACCCATTCACCAGGGACTACTTTATCTGAATTACCGAGAGGAACCTGTTTAAGGTCTGCAGGTGGCTTCTCTATTTTTACCACCGCCACATCATAGATAAGGTCCCCACCAACCAAATTTCCCTTAAAACTCCGTTTATCGTGCAAGGTTATTACCAACCCTGTTGCTCCTCTTATCACATGATAGTTGGTAAGCACAAGACCTTCCTTGCTGTTGATTATAAAACCACTACCGATTCCTCTTCCTACCTGTTTTGAAAAAGCACCTCCTCTTTCTACCATATTAGTAACATTCACCACTGCGGGTGAACATTTTTGAGCAATGTTGATAAAGGTGTTTTTTGTAATCGGTTGAGTATCCGCCGCTGGAGAAGTTGCTGGAGAAGAACCAGGTGGAGGTTTTGATGACGGGCTGGATGGCTTTGGCGGTTGAGTATTTATATTACTTGTCGTTATCAGCAATATTATACAGACTCCAATTATCAATCCTTTTTTCATAATTATCTCCTTTTTTAGAGCCAGTTAGACCCCTGAAGTTTACCCTGTCCTTCACAGGATGGTGGCTACCAAGCATAGCGAAGGGTTAC
>JASEHY010000053.1:281-8837 GCA_030018555.1 Planctomycetota bacterium | reverse complement strand
AGGAGGTTTTAATGACAAAGTCGGATGATAAAGATTTAAATAATATATCTTCTTCCCCCCCCTTTTTTGAGAAGGAAGAAATTGTGCCGGTAAACACCCTATCACAAAAGATAACAATGGAATTGCCTATTATGACTATACACAACCTGGTGATTTACCCGGGAACCATTATACCTCTCATTATCTCCCATAAAGGAGTCGTCCAGTTAATTGATGATGTTCTCGCAAGCACTAAAACATTCGGTTTTGTTGGTATAAAACCGTCTTCTGTTCTCAGTGAGCAAGGGGGGGGGGCAGAACAAAATATTCCGGCAGAGATACTATCTGAAATAGAGAATGACACATCTGTTCCACAAGAAAAAGAGATGATGACCGCTTCGGTGGAATTAGATGTAAAGCCGACAGATTTATATGAATATGGTTGTCGTGTGGAAATAGTGAAAATGTTTAAAATACCGGATGGTACCGTGAGGTTACTGGTTCAGGGGGTAGAAAAGATTAAATTAGATGGTATCATTCAGCGTAAACCATATCTTAAAGCTAAGGTATTGGTATTGAAAGAGGATACGGAGCAGGGCGCTGAGGTAGAAGCGTTTTCCCGTACAGCGCTGGGTATCTTTATGGATATTGTCAGGCAGATGCCTTATCTGCCGGTTGAGGAATTGAGACTCGCGGCAATGAATATTACTTCACCGTTAATAATGTGTTATTTTATCACCTCCAATATGGGATTCCCTATGGAGGAAAAACAACGAATTCTGGAATTAAACAGTTCCACAGAGAAACTGAAGAGATTAATTCGTCTCTTAAACCGTGAGGCAGAGGTTTTACGGCTTGGTAGTCGTATTCAATCAGAAATTACACAGGAAATAACCAAGGCACAAAGAGAGCAGATTCTGCGGGAACAGATGCGTATTATCCAACGTGAACTGGGTGAGACTGATTCCTATAACACCGAAATAAACAAATTAAGAGAGCAGATTGCTAAAGCAAGGTTGCCAGAAGAAGCCAATAAGATTGCTAATGACGAACTTAATCGCCTCAGTAGAATTCACCCTTCATCTGCAGAATATACTGTTGCCAGAACATATTTAGATTGGTTAATAAATCTTCCCTGGAGTATTTCTACCGAAGATAATCTTGATATCAATAGAGGAGAGAAAATACTGGATGAAGACCACTACGGTTTAGAAAAGGTAAAAGGAAGGATTCTGGAATATTTAGCAGTGCGTAAGTTAAAGCCGGATATGAAAGGTCCTATACTCTGCTTTGTTGGTCCGCCAGGTGTAGGGAAGACTTCATTAGGCAAATCTATTGCTCGTGCGTTAGGCAGGAAGTTTGTCAGGTTTTCACTGGGTGGGGTGCGTGATGAAGCAGAAATACGCGGACACAGACGCACTTATATTGGTGCACTGCCGGGCAGAGTCATTCAATGGATTAAAAAAGCGGGCTCTAAAAACCCTGTGTTTATGCTTGATGAAATAGATAAGATAGGGATGGATTTCCGTGGTGACCCTGCTTCCGCACTTCTTGAGGTTCTTGACCCTGAACAGAATAATTCTTTCTCTGACCACTATTTGGAAGTGCCTTTTGACCTTTCTTCGGTGATGTTTATCACTACCGCTAATATACTTGATACCATACCACCTGCCCTACGTGATAGGATGGAAGTATTGGAATTGCTGGGCTATATTGCTGAAGAGAAAATCAAGATAACACAAGAGCATTTAATACCCAAACAACTCAAAGAGCATGGAATAACTGAGGGTGATATTAAATTTACACCAGAATTATTAAGCAAAATCATTACGGGTTATACGCGTGAAGCAGGCGTGAGGAATTTAGAGCGCGAGATAGCCACAGTATGCAGAAAGATTGCCAAAGATAAGGCGTCTGAGAAAATACCGTTACCCCAAGTAACCATTTCAAATATAGAGGGTTTTCTCGGACCAGTAAAATTCTTTTCTGAACTTGCTGGTAGAAAACCCGAGCAAGGCGTTGCTACTGGAATGGTCTGGACACCTGTTGGCGGAGAGATTGTTTTTGTGGAATCTACAAGAATGAAAGGGAGTAATAATCTTATCTTAACTGGACATTTAGGCGATGTGATGAAAGAATCAGCCCGTGCAGCATTAAGTTATATCAGAAGCCATTCTAAAGAATTAAAAATATCAGACAACTTCTTCAAGGGTTACGATATTCATATCCATGTACCGGCTGGTGCTATCCCTAAAGATGGACCGTCTGCTGGTATTACTATCGCGATATCTTTAATCTCGCTGTTTATGAATAAGCCGGTAAGAAACGATGTGGCAATGACTGGTGAAATAACGCTGAGAGGCAAGATTCTGCCGGTAGGCGGTATTAAAGAAAAAGTTATCGGTGCGAGACGCGCCGGTATAAGAACAATTATTCTTCCCAAAGAGAATCAAAAAGACCTCAAAGAAATACCGCAACATATCCTTGATGGACTCAAGTTTCATCTGATTGATAAGATTGAGGATGCCCTGAAACTCGCGCTGATGCCTTCCCGCTAAAGCGGGATATTCCCCCTTATTGAGGCTGTGTCATAACCCAATTTTTGGGTAATGACCATACAACATATAGTAGCGGTCGCCCGTACGGGCGACACTATATGTTGTGTGCGACCCTTCAGACCCTGACGGGTTCTTCAGGGCAAGAACCCAGCACATAAATTATGTGCTGGGTAAATCGCACCGCTACATTATGACACGGTCTCGTTAAGAGGGACTTCACTCCGCTAAACAAATATCTTCTTTATTATCTTCTCTGCCACTTCATAGGGTGTTTGCCGATTTTGCGGAGCCGCAGCGCTCGCCTCGCTCCAGCGAGAGCGGAGCGGGGAGTCCCCCGCCGAAGGCGAGGCTCGCCCTGTTGGGCGGCGATAATTTCGGGGTCGTAGTTTCTGTGGCTGATTTTCCAACTCCTCCATGTATTTCTGGATTTGTCTGCTTATTTTTGGATGAGTATCTATAATATTTGAGAATCTCCAGAGTAGAAAAGATTTTATCCGTTCCCGAAGCAATCGCTGGCGATGTGCCTGAAATCGCCCACTTTTGCCCAGTTCCTCCAGATATAAGAGTGTACGTCCAAGCAACTCTTCTATACCAAATCCTATATTTGCCTGTGTTTTGATTATGGGGATAGTTTTATTATTAGATTCGCGGAGTTTATCCCGTAGGGATAAGGACTCACTACAAGCAAGGCGGGTTGACCTGCTTAATTCTAAAGTATTTTGCAGGTTTGTTATAAAGACATCAGCGCCCGGCAGGTCGCATTTATTCACCACAATTATATTCGCTATCTCCATTAAGCCCGATTTCATTGCCTGGATGGAATCGCCAGATTCAGGAGAGAGGACGACTAAAGTAACATCAGCTGTGTTAGAAATTTCAACCTCAGATTGCCCGGCGCCGACGGTCTCAAAAATAATATACTCCGAGCCACCTGCGGACAGGATATCTGCTGTTTCTATTGCACAGCGGTTCAGTCCGCCCTGAACACCTCTGGTTGCCATACTACGGATAAAAACATTTTCATCTATGCCTATCTTTTGTCCTCCAGAGGCGGGCCTACGCCCGTCCGTTGCTAGGACGGATCCGCCCATACAGGCGGACATTCTGATGCGGTCACCGAGAATAGCACCACCGCTGAAGATACTGCTGGGGTCTATGGCAATCACTCCCACTTTTTTATGTTGCTTTCTTAAGGCGATAACCAACTCATTAACCAGAGTGCTTTTGCCGATGCCGGGTGGTCCGGTAACACCAATCTTCTTTGCCCTGTCTGAATAAGGATAAATAGCGGACAAGAGTTTATTGCTCTCTGAATGCTGGTTCTCCACCATAGAGATGGCTCTGGCTATGGCGAGTTTGTCGCCCTTAAGAATGTCCTTGACTAATCTTTTATTCATAACGAGTTTGCAACCACAGATGAACACAGATAAGAGATACACACCGATAGAAATAATCAGTGTTTATCTGTGTGTATCTGTGGTTCCCATATTATCCTTTTCTATACCGTGAAAAAAGCCGATATTATTTAAGAAAACTATTGACAACTTAAAAGAATAGAGTTATAATGTCAAGATAAATTAATCCCGTATTTTCCATCCCTACGGGATAATTTACAGCACGCCCCGCTCCACGAATCCTGACGCCCGTACGGGCGGAACGGGTAGGGGCTCTCTGCAAGAACCCCGGAGTGGTTAAAAAGTCCCGTAAGGGACAGAGGATAGAGGAGATTAGTTATGAAACCACTGAAAATCGCGAGGATGATAGTATTATTCCTATCTTTATGCGCTATATGGAACATGGCGTCTTTAGCGCCACAAGTAACAGCCCAGGAGACCAAAGATACTTCCAGTGCAGGCTCCGGGACAGGCGATAGCGCAAAGGATGCCAAACAAGAGGTTTCTGTTTCCATAGCCGGAATACAGATTGGTAATCTTCTGCAACATATCGCAGAGCGCGAGGGAAAGTTGATACTCTGTGAGGATGCGGCATTTGCGGCACTTAAAGCCCAGACCTTTAATGTTATCCCTCAATCCTTCAAGGTGCCTTATGATAAATACAACACCGTTATGAACTCCATTCTTGATACAACCTTAAGGATGCGTGGCTATGTTCTAATCAGAGGCGAGCCAGTCTGGAAGGTGCTTAAGGTTGAACAGGCACGGGAACATCCATCTATAGTCAGCCCTATTTCTGATATAGACAAATTGCCTACTGAGGACAGGATTGTTACCCAGGTTATTAAACTCTTTCATGCTGATGCGACTATGGTTGCGGGTCAAATCGTCGCCGCCGGACTTCGCGGAAGGGCAGACGCCGCTTACCTTGCCATCCCTGAAACCAGTACCCTAATCATTACCGACTATGCCTCTAATATCAAACGCAACTACGAGATTATCAAGGCGATTGATACGGAGATGCCTCTTCTAACCGAAATCCGTCAATTAAAGTATGTATCCACTGCTTTTATCGTCCCGCACCTTACCCAGTATGTGGCTGCAATGTCAACGGGACCTAAAGCAAAATCAGCAATCCGTATCCTTCCGGATGATAGAAGCAACTCAGTTATTATCGTGGCTCAGGAAAAAGAACTTCAGGCGATTAAGAAGGTAATTGATGCCTTTGATATAGATGCCTCAAAAACTGAGAGTAACTACTATGTCTATAAATTGACCAACACCACTGTGGAGGATGTTCACAAGGTAGTGGACGGTATCTTCAGACGCAGAATAGATTTATTAGGGACATCAGCAAAGGTTACCGAGAAGAGTTTCTCTGTCCAGATTGAAAAATCATCCAATTCTCTTATCATATACGCACCTGAGGCGATGTATAAAGAAATGGCTGAACTCATCAAACAGATAGATATCAAGAAGAAGCAGGTTTTATTAGAAGTTATCATTGCAGAATTGACTGATGAGAAGATGGTGCAATTAGGGGTAGAATTAGCGAGTATCAAGGCGCCCTCTGATAAATTCAACGCATTCGGAGGCACAAGTGTAGGCATTTCTAAAATTGACCTCGCCACCGGTACCATACTGCCTGTTATTCCCAATGTTGATGAGAAAGGTGGTTCTATGACCGTGGGTTTGTGGAAAGACACTCGCACCACTATTCCATTCCTGTTGCAGGCCTCACAGAAAGGTAGCGGTATCAATCTCAAGGCAGCACCGATACTTCTTGCCAATGACAACGTTGAGGCATCAATCAATATGGCAGAACAGGCTCCCTATTTCACCACCACTTATCCCGGCGGAAGTACACTTCCACAAACCAACTTCGGTGGCTATGTCAAGGCAGAGATGACCCTCAAAATTACCCCCTACATCAGTGAAGATGATTATATCCGGCTGGTCATAGAACAGACATCAGAGCAATTCTTAGGCGAGCCAAAGCAGGATACGCCTAAGACCACCAGAACCGCAAAAACCACTGTAACAGTCCCTGATAGAGAGACGGTAGTAATAGGCGGACTCACACGCGAGGTCATCTCTAAAGTTGTTTCCAAAGTCCCGTTACTCGGCGATATTCCGTTACTCGGTTTGCTCTTCCGCAAAACTGTGGACTCTGTCAGGAAATATCACCTCTGTATCTTTATAAAACCCAATATAATGAAGGAATTTAATGACCTGATACAACAGAGTAAAGAAGCAGAGACAAAAGTTGGTGAGAGTGAGCAGAAAATGGGGATTCGCTCCAGTCCCGCCAAGACGGAAGATAAGGATAAATAGCGTAGAGCGTAAAGACCTATGCTTATTTCTAACCGAGTAAAAGTGCTGGTTACTGGAGGCACAGGATTCGTCGGCGGACACCTTGTAGAGAAACTCCTCTCAAAGGGCTATCAGGTTTATTGCACCTCCCGTTCTTCGTCTGATTTAACATATCTGACGACACTTCCCCTGTATAAGGATATTAGATTTATTAACGTAGCGGACGAGCAGGAATTAACAACACTTCTATCCTCAGTTGATTATATCTATCATTTAGCGGGCTTGATAAAAGCATATCGTCTTGAAGATTACGAGCAATCTAATTATCTCTATACTAAAGCCCTAATAGATACACTCCTTGAGGTAAGCAATAAGAACCTAAAAAGATTCCTGCACTTAAGCACTTTAGCGGTCTGCGGACCTGCTGCTGATATTAAAGGTGTCAACGAGGAATCACCCTGCAATCCTGTTTCGGACTATGGCAGGACAAAACTTAAAAGCGAAATGGTTGTCCAGGGGAAAAGCAATCTCATTCCAACAACCATACTCAGGCCCCCGCCGGTTTATGGACCTTATGACAGAGGGTTATTACTCTTCTTTAAGGCACTTCGCAGGTATCGCTTAAAACCTAAATTTGCGAGAGAAAAATATGTCAGCATAATCTATGTAAAAGACCTCGTAGATGCAATAATACTCTCTGCCGAAGACAAACGTTCCTGTGGTAAGACCTATTTCGTCGCCAATAGAGAACCTTATTCAATAAACACTATTATTGACAGGATTGAAATGGCTCTCTTCTCTAATTCAAAGGTGAACAAAAAATCCTTTACACTCAAATTATCAGACGGTCTGATTAGAAAAATAGCGGGGTTCTATGAAAGATTTTGTCTGATTCTCGGTCTGGAGCCATCAATGTTAAATACACAAAAAGCATTAGAATTATCCTATAATTATTGGACATGCCAGGCAGAAAAGATTAAAATGGGTGTTGGCTTTGAGCCGGTAACACCTATTGAAAAAGGGTTACTGGAAACAAGCCAATGGTATATAGAGAACGGATGGATTTGACTTTACAGATTGGCTAATAGCAAATAGCCAAAGGAGTGGTTTTTATGAACCCACAATTAGGTCAATTTTCACTATCCTATAACTTAATAATATTAAGGGTGGATGAGGGAAAACTTGATCCTATAAGGATGGGAGACTTGGTGCAATACTTTTCAGAAGTTTTCTGTCTGGCGCATGAGCCGGCAGAACAAATCCTACGCAGTGCACCCATCGTTCTTCTTGCAGGCATTCCTAAAGACACCCTTAAGAAACTCAAAGACCATCTGGTTAAACTCTCTAAGATGGGTATAGAATTTATGCTCTCCACAAGATTATCACCGACTATTCCTCGTGTCGTTTGGCCCAATAAACAGCCGGACTATACAGAATATTCCGGCGGACTTATCAAATATGTTGATTTTCAATGGCGTGGCAACGCATTTGTTTGCCCCAATTGTGCCGAGACCTTCGTCTTTAGAAGAGTTGGCAACCCTTTAGCAAGATATATCCAGGTCAAAGAAGAAGTGGGGGGGGCAGGAACAAAATCATCAATCATACCGCCACCTGAGCCCCAACCTCAAGCACAACCGGTAGAACCTGCTGTTGACGAAACAGATGTGGTGGAACTCCAGCCCTTAGCACCAGAAGAGGTTGTAGAACTGGCACCTGTAGAAGAGGCAGAAAGTGCGCAAGGAGACCTTGAGCCGATAGATATTCTGGGTGGTTCTGAAGAACCCGCAGACCAATCTGCTGAGGATTCGCTACCTGCGGAGGAAGCGCCGGTTTATAGTGAGCAGGACAGCGGTGCTACCGAACAAGAAGGGGGGGGAGGGGAAGAACAACCTCAGAATGACGCCACATCATTAATCTGGAGCGTGTTTCTGACCGCTATACCACCTGCTAAGAAAAAAGATGCTGCAGGACTAATCGCCCAAATAAAAGGTATTCCACTACAACAGGCAATGATTCTTACCTCAAGATTATTGGTGCCTATTGTCAAAGATAAATCAAAAGAAGAAGCAACTCAATGCCTTGAAGAATTCCAGAAGATAGGGGTAAAAGGCAGGTTAACAGCGAGGAGATAATGGTAGCCACCATCCTGTCCTTCACAGGACGATGGCTATCGTGAAGAACAGAGCTAGCCATGGGAGTCGAACCCATAACCTTCCCGTTACGAACGGGATGCTCTGCCATTGAGCTAGGCTAGCGCCGTTATTGTTATATTGAGACTGTTGACAAACCTATTTGTCCCTCGTCGCTGACTG
>JASEHY010000053.1:0-273 GCA_030018555.1 Planctomycetota bacterium | reverse complement strand
GAGTTCAGGGTGACATTTTTGGGACTTTGTCAACAGTCTCAGTCTCATATTATAATTATTAAGTGGCTGGGTCAAGGAAAATCTGTGGTTGCATTTTATAGAAAGGATATGCTATGACATCAGTAATGATAATGAGTGCGGTGCGGACTGCTCTGGGAAGGTTCAACGGCGCTTTAGCCACTTTCTCTGCTCCTAAATTGGGTGGGCTCGTCGTGGCAGAAGCCATAAAAAGGGCAGGTATTTCTGCCGAAATAGTGGATGAAGTAATAATGG
>JASEHY010000052.1 GCA_030018555.1 Planctomycetota bacterium | reverse complement strand
ATGACCGAGAAGGTAAACCCTGTGCAAGGTGTAAGAGTTCTATCAACAGAATAAAGATAGGTTCTCGCAGTGCCTATTTTTGCCCCCGATGCCAGATTCTAAAATAATTGCATCTTAAATATAATCGCCCTGCCTACCCAATAGAGATGATAAATCAAGCCCACGCCCAGAAGAAATATCCAGACAATAGATGGTTGAACCGTTCTTCTAATCCGGGGAGGCAGGTTACGATAGAGCGTTATTGAGCCGATAAAGGTTGCTCCCATAGAGATAACCAGCGCTACTGCCGAAGTCATTGCCGCATAAGTGATATACTTGAAAATGGTCAGGTCTTTATGATACGCCAGAAGAAAGATGAGAGCAAAGGAAATGACAAGATAAACACCCCACCAGATGAAATAGGATTTTTTGATATTGACCCCAAACAGAGAAGTAGTTGCGTCAGCATTCTGACGCACGAGCGATTCCGAGATGCCTAATTGGGTATTGAAGAATAATAACCATGCCATTATTAAGAAGAGCGATGCGCCGATTGCACCGCATACTGGCACAAAGAACTCCGCCTGATATTTTACCACATTGAACCCCGCGGGAACAAGTCCCCTGGGTCTCAGGATTACATCGGATAAACCGGTAAATATCAATATCGTTACAAAACTACCTACGAAATAGCCGAGCCAGATAGTCCAGTGCGACCTTCTGACCCATATTTTGAGATTGCTGATGTTCTCTTCTGAGTCATCAGTTGGTAGTATTCCTGTGGTTTTATACTTGCAGTGAGTCCTTACAGGATAAACTCCGCGAACCTGTTTGGTAGTTTTGCCGAACCATCCCGGGATAGGACCGATATATTTAGCCATTCCCCAGCCGGCATCACGCATCCAGTAGGTGTACCAGAGAAGTCCGGGACCTGTGCCAGCCCAGGCAATAGTTGAGCCCAGTGTCCAGAGGTCAATTTCTTGAGGGATATTAAAACAGAGGATTCCTTTTCCTAAACTGCGTAACATCGCCGGAGAGACACAACAGCAGACGGCAATAACAAGGATTATCCAGCAGATAATAAGGGTGATAACGCTGATAGTTTCAGCCCATTTTCTGGCGATGCGAGAGAAGAATATCAAGGCGAATACAAAAAGAAATGTCAGACAGCCCCATAAGACCGTGCCCTGTTTAATATCCGCTGGTATTCTGACAATTTCCCAGAGTGCGGCGGCGGCTGATGTTGCCCAGACCGGGACAGATAGTCCTACAAACAGCAGAAACGTGATAAAGAGGATAGCACCTATTTTAGAGATGACTCTGGCATTAAATTGTGCCCCGTGTTCACCAGAGACTACTACCCAACGTGCTAATTCCATTCCCCAGACTGTCTGGAAGAATAGCGCAAGGGTAATCCATCCCAGCCATCCTGTTCCGTATTTGGCTGTAAGATGCGGATAGAGGATAACCTCACTCGTGCCTAAACCCATTGCGGTGGTAAAAAGAACCGGACCACAATAGAACATAAAATCCTTAAACAGCGGCGGTTTGGGAACGTTCATAAGATGATATAGTAAAAAATAGCACCTAAAATAACAAGTATTTTCTTGCAGTGAGCGAAGCGAACCTGTATATTGAGTTTTCCCCGCCTGAAGCGGGTCTGCCTCTGGCACCGATGGTGTGTTTTGATAATCTATATTTATGCTTTTCTGGAAGAAAGATAAAGAGAGTCTGCTTAAGGACAAGTTATATAAGGCAATAAAACTGTCCTTTGGCTATCGTTTCGGTAAAAAGGATTTGCTTGTTCAGGCGATGACACATTCATCTGCCCGAGAAATGAACTCTCTTGCAGTGAGCCCAGCGAACCTGTCGGCAGAGACGAATACTCAAAAGCCCTCCGAAATTGCACCTCATATTAATGAAAGATTAGAATTTCTCGGCGATGCTGTCCTTGGATTAGTGGTCTCTCAAATGCTTTACACCAAATTTCCACTGATGAGCGAAGGCAAAATGAGCGTGATTAAATCTCATCTGGTAAGCAGGGATGTTCTGGCAAAAAAATGCAGGGCTCTCGGCATAGACAAGTTTATTATCGTGGGTAAAGGAATAGAATCACTCTCTTTTCCGGTATCGGTTTTAGCAAATGTGATGGAGGCGTTATTTGGCGCTATTTTCCTGGAGTCCGGCTACGAAAAGACTAATAAGATTATTGCCAAACTCTTTGTAGAGGATATAATAGCAGGTGCTCACGAGAAGGCACAACGCGCCAATTATAAAGCACTTCTTCAAGATTACTCCCAGCAACAATTCAACAGGGTCCCCGTTTATAAAGTAATAAAACAATCAGGTCCCAAGCACAAGCCAATTTTTGAGATAATGGTCTATTTGCCGTCTAAACTGCCTCAAACTGGTAATGAACGCTATGGTCCTGGAATAGGTAATGATAAGAAATCAGCCCAGCAATCAGCCGCAAAGATTGCCATTGAAAAACTCGGATTGCTTTCTTAAGCCACGCACACAGATGACAGATTTCAGATTATCTGTTTTAGATGACAGTCTGAAATCTGTAATCGGCAATCTCAAACCTGTCATCAAAATCGGTGGACTCTGGGGCAGTTCCATTTCGTATTTTATTACCCATCTATTTGCTGCTCATAGGGATAAGAATATACTTGTGATTACAGAGGATGAAGACTCATCTGATGCCATTTATGAAGACCTATCAACCTTTTTAGCACTCTACCTGCCCCCCCCGAAGGACTTCGGGGGGAGGTTATTGCTCTGTCCGCCTGAAGATCGGGATATAAATAATAATCTAACCTCCAGAACCATACAGGACAGACTACTCTTTCTGAATAATATAAAAAAGGAGGTGGGGGGGACGAGTAAGATAATTGTTGTTCCTGCCCCGATGTTACATCGGGGAGACCTACCTTCTCCTGAGGTATTAGAAAAATCAGTATTACACCTACAGAAAGGTCAGGTGATGAGCAGAGAAGATTTTCTTAATACCTTGATTCAGGCGGGATACCAGAAAAATGAAGATGTTATTACTGATATAGGAGAATTCAGTGTTCGTGGAGGTATTCTTGATATTTTTCCCTATGGCAGTGAGAATCCGATACGGATAGAATGGGAAGGTAACCGTATAGCGTCTATAAGACGCCTTGACCCAGAATCGCAGTTGTCCATAAAGTCCGTTAATGAAATCGGTTTTTATAGCCGAAAAGGATTATCTCCCGCAAACACAGATAATAATAAGAACAGACAGAATATTACTCTCTTAAAATATCTTGGTCAGCGCCTTCTCGTTGTCGTGGTCTGCTCTGAGAGAGATAGGCCCAGTGGGAATACCGAATTTGTCGCCAGAGGCGACCCCCCCGATGCCCATCGGGGGACCCGCCTCAGGCGGGATAAGATACTGGAAAAGAATATTCAGAACTACCCGAGATTATACTTGCATAATTTACCGACACCTTCTGAAGACGGATACAATTTTGAGACCCGTTCGCTCCAACGATTCGGAGGCGGTTTTTCTAATATCTTCAAAGAATTAGAAACCCTTGCGGTGAAGGCAAGACAGGTTTATATCTTCTCACAGAATAAAGCGGAACAATCGCATCTAAAAGAACTATTAACGACAAACCATTTCCCTTATCTACGACGGCTGAAATTACGGGATGGACGGCTGAGCCAGGGATTTTACTGGAACGGAACCAAAACCGCTTTTATCAGCCATTCACAACTATTCAACCGCTACCGGCTCATTCGTCAGCCCAAGG
The DNA here is from genome assembly GCA_030018555.1 of Planctomycetota bacterium. Taxonomy (GTDB): domain Bacteria; phylum Planctomycetota; class MHYJ01; order JACQXL01; family JACQXL01; genus Yes70-35. Next base: position 5,079 of record JASEHY010000052.1, on the reverse strand, counting down.
CATTACCCCGAGTTCCAACAACAACCGAGCCGTTCTGGGAATTACAGCGAGGTGATTTTGCGGTCCATACATCCTACGGCATCGGCAAATATCTCGGCTTAAAAATATTATCTGACCCCAGCGGAACAAGAATATCAGAATGTCTCACCCTTGAATATCAGGATAAATCATATCTCTATGTTCCTGTTACACAATTAGACCGGGTAACCAAATACTGGGGCGGTGATAAAAGAGCAATCAAGGTGGACAGGATAGGTAGTGCTTTATGGCTCAATCGCAAAGCACGAGTTACAAGCGCGGTTAGAAAACTTGCTTCTGAATTACTTTATATTCAAGCATTACGACAAAAGTCGCCCGGTTTTGCCTATCCGCTTGATACTGACTGGCAGATAGAATTTGAGGCATCATTCCCTTATGAAGAAACTCCTGACCAGACTACTATCACAAAGGTAATAAAAGAAGATATGGAAAATCACAAGCCGATGGATAGACTCGTCTGCGGCGATGTGGGTTATGGCAAGACAGAGTTAGCAATCCGTGCCGTCTTCAAGGCCTGCACTGCTGGGAAACAGGCCGCTGTCATCGCTCCGACCACCATCCTTGCCCAGCAACATTATCAAACCTTCTCCGAAAGAATGGCGGGCTATCCGATTAATATAGAGGTAATCAGCAGATTCAGGACCGAACGAGAGCAAAAGGATATTCTTGAACGTATTGCTGATGGCAAAACAGATATCATTATCGGCACCCATCGGCTTGTTCAGGGTGATATTAAATTCAAGGATTTGGGGCTTGTTATTATAGATGAAGAACAACGATTTGGGGTAGAACATAAAGAATATTTCAAGAAAGTAAAGGCATCTATAGATGTATTAACGCTTTCAGCAACTCCAATCCCCCGCACTCTTCATTTAGCACTTGCGGGCTTACGAGAAATATCCACAATGACCACACCACCTCAAGACCGCAGGGCAATACAAACCGCTGTCTGCCAATTCTCTGAAAACATTATCAGGGAAGCGGTTCTGAGAGAACTCAATCGTCACGGACAGGTATATTTTGTCCACAATCGTATCTTTGATATTGAGAAGATAGCAGAGAAAATCAGAAACATTTTACCGGAATTGACCGGCCGTCTTGTCATCGCACATGGGCAGATGCCTGGATGGAAACTGGAACAATGTATGCAGGATTTTATCAATTATAAATACGATGTGCTGGTCTGCACCAATATCATTGAATCAGGGCTTGATATCCCACGGGTCAATACTATCTTTGTTAACAATGCGGATGATTTCGGCTTGAGCGACCTGCATCAACTTCGTGGCAGAGTCGGTCGCTATAAACATCAAGCATATGCTTACTTTTTAATCCCACCGGAGGGCCGAATTAGCAGTGATGCAGTAAAACGGCTCAAGGCAATAGAGGAATTTAATGAACTCGGCGCTGGCTTTAAGATAGCACTACGCGATATGGAAATCAGAGGTGTCGGTAATATCCTTGGCAGAGAACAGCACGGCCATATTACGGCGGTCGGTTATGAACTTTATTGCAAGTTGCTTGAACAGGCGGTGAAACAAGTGAGGGGTACAAAGATACCCAGAGACCTTGCGGAGGGCATGCCCCGATGGACATCGGGGGATGAAAAAACATTAGACCTTTATCCCGCCCCTGTCCCGCCGAGGCGGGACAAAACGCTCTCCCCCAAATCCGAAATCCGAAGTCCGAAGTCCGAATTATTTATCCCCTCTGAATATATTAATTCGGAAAGAGAACGGCTTAATATTTACCGAAGACTATGTCTGGCAGAGAATGAAAAGACAATAAGGGAGATAGAAACCGAACTACAGGACCGTTTTGGTATGCCTATTCCTGAACCGGCTCTGAATCTGATTGACTATATGCAATCTCGTCTGAGATAGAAACCACAGATTATCCGCCAGAGACGTCGCCCGAAGGCGAACCTCGCCCTAATGGCGGGGATCTCCCGAAAGCGTTCGGGATGACACTTGACACATTAACTACCACACCGGTATTGGCAGGATATGGTCTGTTATCACCATTTGTATATCAATGGTGCCTGCGGTTACCATATTTATAGGATTGATACTACTTTTATCCATTAAGAATCCTATGCCGACCATCACCGCTTTACGGATGTCAGGGTTAGTATCCTTGTATGCCTCTATAAATAATTTAGCAGATTCCCTGTCTCCAATCAAGCCCAAAGAGTGTAAGGCATAAGAACCTAATATTTTATCTTTGGAGTTGATATGGTTGGGGAGTGCTTCTAAGACCTTGTCTTTTTTCCCCAGCATCTTTAAGGCAACTGCGATATTACAATAAGCGGTAAGGGTAAGGTTCTTATCTACTGTCTTCCACATCTGCTCTAATACCTCAATCCCCCGCTCGTCCCCAATCATTCCTAATGCGAGGATGAGATATGGTGTAAGAGAGGTATTGCCTTTCATCTTATCATCTTTAAGGATGACACTAATCAAAGGCACTGCTTCTGGGTCTTTGAGTAGTCCTAATCCAATCGCTGCGGATGCTTTAAGCAAAGCCCTTGGTTTCTTATTCTCCTTATCAAGTATTTTTCTCAACTCGGGTTTTGCCTTCTCCTGCCCGGTCAGGGCTAAGGCAAGAACCATCAGTCCATCAGCATCTGGTGATTTGTTCTTGCCCATTACCTCAAGGATAACCTCAAATGCCTTCTCGTCCTGTATTTCTGCAAGCGCCATAGCAACCAGACCTTGGGTTGAAGGAGTCTTATCCTTAAGAAAAGTTAGTATTGTCTCTTTTGCCTCTGGAAGCCCTGTCAAGCCCAGCGCCATTACCACAGCAGAACGGACATCAGTATCTTTTTCCTTATCTGCGAAGCATTTCTGGAGTTGCTCCAATACAGAGGTTGTGCCGATCCGTCCCAACCCTAATGCCGCATAAGCCCTAATCTGAGAAGACTCTTTTTTCCCCTCAGAAGGATTAAGAATCTGACCTAATAGTGGAATTGAAGAGGTGCTTTTTAGATTACCCAGAGAAATACAGGCACAACATCTTACCTCGCGGTCCTCTTTATCGTTTGATACGACTTCCTCAAGGAGTTTAGAGAGTTCCTCTGTCTTTGGCAGGTATCCTGCCGCGAGAGCCGCATAACAACGTCTTAAGGGTGGATTATCCTTCTTGTTTTCTAAGACATCCTTGACTATCCCCACAGATTCATTATCGCCGCTGAGTCCCAGTCCTAACAGGATGTTATTTCTGATAAAGAATCTGGATTCACTCTCGTGCGCCTTTTTAAGATACTCTATTGCCTTCTTGCTTGAACTCTTGGTGTCGTGGGAGTCCTGAACCTTTCCCAATGAGACAGCGGCACGAAAGGCAACATACTGGTCTTTATCTGCAACGCCTTTTTCTAATATTTTGAGCAGTTCCTCATAGATGGGAAAGACAGAAACAGATATGGTTCCACCTTCGTCTTTCATTATTGTCCATTCAATAGTTTCTCTGAAAGAGAGATATTTATCACGGTTTCTGCTCCACCAGACTTCCCAAGGTTCTGCCACGCCAAGTAATCCCTGGACACTTTGAATCAGAGGCATTAATCCAATGCCAAGGTTTGGTCTTTTTGCAGATGCTCCGCCGCCGCCACCACCACCCGGCCGTGGCCCTGGGGCTGTCCCGCCACCGCCACCAGGAGGTTGTGGAATTCCCCCTCCACCAGGTGGCAGAGGTGCACCAGGGGATGGGGCTGACGGTGGCGGCGGTGGCGCCCCTCGCGGACAACAACTCTCCAGATAATTAAAGTCTGAAGTTACTAATCCTAAAAGACCCACGAGACCTAAAAGGCCCGCTAACACTTTAATCGGTTTCATAACACATACCTCCCTGCCTGCCGACAGGCAGACTCGTATAACGTAGAGCATAGATAGAGATTGTACGCTCCACGCTTTTAATATAATATAGCATTTTCGGAGATTTTGTCAATCTATTTTTATAAAATACAGAATGTTGCAAGTATATTTAATACTGCGATGGAGAGCGGTATCTCTTCCATCTCCGATGAAACCAAATCCACTGTTCAGGGTGTTCGCGGATTATCTGCTCTATCTCATCAAGATATAATTGGGTTAATCGCTTAATATCTTGGTCCTTATCACCAATCGGCTGATAATTAATCGTGTTCCTGAATTTGATAACCCAGCACATAAATTCCGTTATGTGCTGGGCGGTGGAACACGAACTGAACGGTATAATCGGCGCTCCGGTCTTGAGAGACAGATTTGCCGGACCCCACATCGCCGAGGATTTCCTACCAAAGAACTCCACCTCTACGCCTTCTTCCCTTCCTGTCTGGTCTATCACAAAAACCACAATCCTGCCCTCCTTGAGTAATTCCTCGCACCTGCTTATTGCACCTTTAGTCGGGATAATATTTACTCCGCAACTCTCTCTGAATTGATTAAGCATCTTATTAAAGTAAGGATTTACCTGCTGGAATGCGATGAGACTTATCGGATGTCCGCTGGATGCTAATTCGGCGACGCCTATTTCCCAGTTGCCGAAATGCGCAGTTACTAAAATCACACCTTTATTCCTGGACATCGCCTTATCAAGCACAGCGGTATTCTCAAAACGAATATGCTTTTTATTCTTTATCCCTTTAAACCGGGAAAGATGAAGTAGATGCACGAATGCCAGAAGAAAATGCTCATATGACGCTCGGGCTATTTTGTCTGCAGCAGAATGAGAATGGACATCCCTAACGGGATAATTTATTAATAAAAGTCCCGTAGGGACAACCGGTGGAACTGCCTGAAGAATATTATTTATTGCTATCTTCTTATAACGGCTGTCTAAAGTATATATCATCTCCACAAGATTTCTGCATAATCTGTTCACCATCTCTAATGGCAGAGCAGTCAGGAAGAATATTACCCATCGCAAAACAAAATACTCTACGACAAAGATTATGGTTTTAGGAACCGGTATTCGTCGCCAACTCTGTAGATTCATATATATTGAGACTGTTGATAAAGTGCCTAAAATGTCATTGCGAGCGATAGCGAAGCAATCTCATCA
>JASEHY010000051.1 GCA_030018555.1 Planctomycetota bacterium | reverse complement strand
GAATTGCGGGACGCCTCTGCGGTGAGTTTCTTCTGCTATTTCCCACCGGGTGAGCATGTCCACCCACCGGGAACCCTGTGGGTTTTCGCAGGGGGGGTGGAGAGGTATAAGGGATAGTAGGGAATAAGGGTATTAACAGACCTATTTTGCAACCTTGGTTCCGTATTTAGACCTGCTCTGTTTTCGGTTTTCCACCCCACCACAATCAAGTCTTCCGCGGATAATATGGTAACGAACTCCGGGCAAATCGCGTACCCGACCACCTCGCACCAAGACCATAGAGTGTTCCTGCAGGTTATGCCCCTCACCCGGGATATAGACTGTTGCCTCTTTTTTATTAGAAAACCGCACCCGTGCTATTTTTCTCAACGCGGAATTAGGTTTTTTGGGGGTCATCGTTTTAACCAGGGTGCAGATGCCTCTTTTCTGAGGGCATCTTGCCAGAATAGGAACTTTTGACTTCGTTTTTGGGGGCATTCTCTCTCTTTTAATCAATTGATTTATTGTCGGCATAATTTACTCCTCCTCGTCTCTTACCACTCACTAGACAGATACTCTTGCTTGGTCTGTTTCTGTTATTTTGGGAAGTCCGATTATTTTTTCTTCGGTTTTTTTAGCGGTTTCTCCCTGGTTTTTTCGGGAGGAACTCTTTATTTCCAAATTAGTATAATCAGCAAAACCTGTTCCTGCTGGTATAATTCTACCTACAATAACATTTTCTTTAATACCTTTCAAGTTATCGCGCTTACCAAAAAGTGATGCTTCGGTAAGTATTTTTGTAGTTTCCTGGAATGAGGCGGCTGCGATAAAACTATCTGACTGAAGGGTCGCCTTGGAGACACCTATCAAGGTCGGCTTCGCACTTGCCGATGTTCCCCCTTTCTTGCTGACTCTCTGGTTTTCTTCCTTGAATCTAAACTTGTCAACAATCTGTCCAGTGATAAAGGAGGTATCTCCGCTCTTCACGATTTTGACTCGTCTGAGCATCTGAGCAGTAATAATTTCAATGTGTTTATCATTGATACTGACATTCTGAGAGCGATAGACATTTTGTATTTCCTGGAGGAGATAGTCCTGAAGGACATCTACGCCACCGATTCTCATAATATCAGCCAGGACCGCTGGTCCATCCACGAGAGAGTCGCCCGCTTTAACGCGGTCACCGCGATGAACACGTAGATATTTACCAGGCGGAATGGTATGTTCAATCTTCATTCCGGTCTCTTCATTACGGACAATAATAGTCCTTTTTCCTGCTTTTTTTTCTCCGAATTCTACAATGCCGTCAATTTCGGCAATAACAGACGGGTTCTTTGGCTTACGCGCCTCAAACAATTCGGTCACCCGCGGTAAGCCCCCGGTTATGTCCTGTGACGCCACTAACTCTCGGGGTGTTTTGGCAAGAAGAACCCCCTTTTCCACCAACGAGCCTGTCTCTACCTCAAGGTGTGCCTTTTCTGGGAGAGTATAGACTGCCTGTATTTCGCCTTGTTTGTTCTCAATAATAAGTTGTGGATGAAGGTCACCTTTATGTTCTATAATTACTTTGCGTTTAATTCCGCTACGCAGGTCTGTCTCTTCCTTCATCGTTTTATCTTTAATGATATCTTCATAGCGAACCAATCCATCTTTCTCGGTAAAGACAGGAACATTATGCGGGTCCCACGAGATAAGCATTTGTCTGGGCTTTACGTTAGAGTTTTCCTTACAAAAGATAAACGCTCCCGTAGGCACCGTATATCTTTCTATTTCTCGTTCTTTCTGGTCAACAATAATAATCTCACCATTTCGGTTAATAACAATAGTTTCTCCTGCGGGGTTGATGAATGTTTTTATGTTATTGAACTTAACTATACCCTGATTTTTAGCATAGATAGAAGATTCTTCTATAGTTCTGGATGCAGTTCCGCCGATATGAAAGGTTCTCATCGTCAGTTGTGTGCCCGGTTCCCCGATAGATTGTGCCGCGATGATACCGACAGCGGTTCCAAGTTCCACTAATTTCCCTTTGGAGAGGTCCATCCCGTAACAACAGGCGCAAATACCCTCTGTTGCCTCGCAGGTCAATGGAGAACGTACACGTAGTTTCTGAAATCCTAAATTCTCTATCTTTCTGGCAATATCCGAGGTGATAGGTTCGTTCTCCTTAACGATAATCTCATCTGTAATAACATCCACGATATTATCACGAGCCACCCGCCCGGTAATATTTTGAGATAACGATACCTCAACCTTATCGCCTTTATAGATAATGCCCTTGGTGATACCGTTAAGGGTTTTACAATCAATGATGCCGACTACTACATTCTGTGAAACATCAACTAATTTTCGTGTCAGATACCCCGCCTGCGAGGTTTTAAGAGCGGTATCAGCCAAGCCCTTACGAGCCCCGTGTGTGGAAGAAAAGTATTCAAGAACATTCAATCCCTCTCTGAAGTTTGCCTTGATAGGCGTCTCAATAATCTCGCCTGATGGTTTAGCCATAAGCCCGCGCATTCCGGCAAGTTGGCGTACCTGGTCTATACTGCCCCGAGCCCCCGAAGACATCATATAATAAACAGGATTAAGATATGGATTGCCTCCTCGTGTATCCTCTTTTAACCCCTTAATCATTGCATCCGCAACTTTCTCTCTTGTTCTTGTCCAGCAGTCAATTATCTGGTTATATCTTTCACCTGCGGTAATCAGTCCCTTGCGATAACTCTGCTCTATTTTTGCAACCTCAGCTTCTGCCTGCTTGATAATCGTTTCCTTTTCCTCTGGTATTTTCATATCATCCTTGCCAATAGAAAGCCCGGATAGTGTAACCCACTTGAAACCCAACTCCTTTATATCATCAAGCAGTTTTACGGTTTTTTGATTACCGAACCTTTTATAATACTTATAAATAATCTCATGGAGGGCTTTTTTATCAATCTCATAATTATAATAACTGGAATCGTCAGCAAATACCTGATTAAAGACCAATCGTCCCAGTGTCGTTGTGTATATATTTCCGCCTGCCGCCTGTGGCGAGCAAGGACCAAACCGATTGACTGGTTTTTTTGCCCCGAAAATAGAAGATAAAACATTGATTGGCGTATGAATAGTAATATTCTTCTTATCATAAGAGAACAAACAAAATGAAAAATCATTGTATAACTTATTCTTAACCTTAACCTCATCCTTCTCTACTTTCCCGGTGGGGCTTTTTTCAATGGTCAAATAATGTACACCCATTACCACATCTTGCGTAGCACTTATTATCGGCAACCCGTGAGAAGGTGAGAGTATATTCAACTCTGACATCATCAACAGTTTTGTCTCCAACTGTGCCTCCCACGAGAGCGGTAGATGGACAGCCATCTGGTCGCCGTCAAAATCAGCGTTAAAAGGCGGACAGACCAGAGGATGCAATGTAATAGCATTACCTTCAACTAAAATCGGCTGAAATGCCTGTATTCCCATCCGGTGCAAAGTCGGCGCACGATTCAGCAATACCGGATGCTCCTTGATTACATCATCAAGCACATCCCATACCTCCTCACTCTTTCGTTCTAACATCTTCTTCGCACTCTTTATAGTATCCACTTTCCCTTCATCTTTAAGCCGTTTAATAATAAACGGCTGATAAAGTTCAAGAGCGATTGATTTAGGCAGTCCGCATTGCCCCAATTTAAGTTCTGGTCCCACTACAATCACCGAACGAGCCGAGTAATCTACTCGTTTACCTAACAGATTTTCTCTGAATCGCCCTTGTTTCCCCTTAAGCATATCAGCAAGTGATTTAAGTGGACGACCGTTACTCCCGGTAATTGGCCTCTTACAACGTTCATTATCAAAAAGACTGTCTAACGCCTGCTGGAGCATCCGTTTTTCATTCCTGATGATGACCTCGGGCGCATTTAATTCTATCAGTTTCTTCAGACGATTATTCCTATTAATCAACCGCCGATACAGGTCGTTCAAATCAGATGTCGCAAAGGCGCCGCTCTCTAAATGCACCAGCGGTCTTAAATCAGGCGGGATGACAGGGGCAACTTCTATCACTAAACTTTCTAATTTATTACCAGACACGGCAAACGCATCAAGTAACCTCAAACGTTTATAGAGTTCTTTCGCCTTAGGGCTCACAGATGACACTTTATCCAAACTCGCCGAGAGCGTGGAACAAACACCCTTGATATCAAGTCCGGACAACAACTTTTTTATCGCTTTTCCGCCCATATCCGCCTGAAACTCCTGTTTATATCGCTGATTGTAATCCTCAAACTCCTCTATTGTCAGCAGTTGACTTACCTTTAGGGGGCAGGACGGCTTTTTGACCTCGGTAACTACATAATCCTGGTAATAAATAACCCGCTCAAGAGCGGATAGTTTCATATTAAGAATATTACCCAGAGGAGAAGGGATAGTCCTGAAGAACCAGATATGGACTAAAGGTGTGGCGAGATTTATATGCCCGATTCGTTTCCGCCTGACCCGTGCAACCGTAAGTTCCACACCGCAACGGTCACATATTATACCCTTATACTTTATCCCTTTATATTTTCCGCAAAAGCATTCCCAATCCTTTTCCGGACCGAAGATACGTTCACAAAAGAGCCCATCGCGATCAGGACGCCATGAGCGATAATTGATTGTCTCAGGCTTCTTCACCTCTCCATATGACCATGATTTTACCTCCTCAGGAGAAGCAACCTTTATGCTTATCGCATTGTATTCATTCACCCGCTCGTATAAAATTTCTATCATATCTTTGTAATATATTAGCCAAATGAGAAGAGAACACGAATCACACGAATCAAGTTACAGGTTACAAGTTTCAGGTTTCAAGTTAAAACTTGTAACTTTTAACTTCTAACTTGTAACTCCTAATTATTCGTGTTTAGTATTTATCCTATTTCTGTTTCTCCAGTTTTATACTCAACCCCAGACCTTTTATTTCATTAGTCAGCACCTCAAAAGAGATTGGTATGGAAGGTTCAAGGACATTCTCGCCTTTGATAATGGACTCATAAATTTTAGTCCTGCCGTCAACATCATCGCTTTTTACGGTGAGCATTTCCTGTAAACAGTTACTGCTACCGTAGGCTTCTAAGGCCCAGACCTCCATCTCGCCTAACCTCTGACCACCCGCACGCGCCCTACCTCCTAACGGCTGTTGCGTTATCAATGAATACGGACCAGTTGCCCGAGCATGTATCTTATCATCAACCAGATGATGTAGCTTCATAATATAGGCGAACCCTACTGTTATCTTCTCTGCGAATGACTCTCCGGTTCTGCCATCATAAAGAGTAACCTTGCCGTCTGGAGGCAATCCCGCTTTGATTAGAAGTTCGGTAATATCTTTTTCTGTTGCGCCGTCAAAGATAGGCGAGAGAACCCTTATACCCAATTTTTTCGCAGCCCACTCCAGATGCGTCTCTAATATTTGCCCCACATTCATCCTGGAAGGCACCCCTAATGGATTAAGTAAGATATCAACCGGCGTCCCATCCTCAAGGAACGGCATCTCCTCTTCTGGAAGGATACGGGCAACGACCCCTTTATTGCCGTGCCGACCTGCTATCTTATCGCCCACAGAAAGTTTCCGCTTAGTAGCAAGTCTGACCCTCGTCATCTCTAACACCCCAGGCAGGAGGTCATCACCCCTTGTTATCTTATTTATCCTGATATCCTTCTCGTTCTCTAATTTCTCAACGGTCGCCAAAATATCTGAAAGAATATTTTCTATTTTGGCTCTATCCTTTTTATCTTTTCCACTGTAACTTTCGCTGGTTCCCAATTTCGCTATAATTTTTTCCCGCAAATCGGACAAACTTTTAATAGTGCCTCTGACTCCATAAGTAATCGGCCGCGGGAGTAACTGAACACCTAATGATTTTTCAAGAGGTTTAATACTATCCTCAAGCACAGCAACTAATTTGGTTGCAAAACTACGTTCTATCTTATATGACTGTCTCTCCTTTTCCTCTCGTTGTTTCGGACTCATCTCGTAATACCTTGAAAAATATTGTGTCTCTATTACAATACCCTCAACACCCGGTGGAACTTCCACGGACATATTCTTAACATCCTCTCCCACTTTACCGAATATAGCATGCAAGAGTTTTTCTTCTGGAGATAACTCTTTCTTACTCTTTGGAGCAATCTTACCGATGAGGATATCACCCGGCTTTACCTTCATCCCCACATGGGCAATACCGTGTTCATCAAGGTTCTTAAGTAACTTCTCAGGCACATTCGGTATATCCCTGGTGAACTCCTCCTTACCAAACTTCGTTTCTCTGGTCTCGGCTTCAAAGTCTTCTATATGAATAGAGGAAAAACACGAATCCTTTAGTAATCTCTCACTTACGATAATAGCATCCTCAAAGTTATAACCTTCCCATGGCATAAAAGCGACGAGAACATTACAACCCAATGACAACTCACCCGAACTCGTTGCCGGTCCATCAGCAATAATCTGTCCAGCCCTGACTGAATCTCCGACACCGCAACACGGTTTTTGATTCAAACATGTCCGTTCCTTTAATCCGCTAAACTTCCTTAACTCGTACACATGATAACCTTCCTCCCGCTGAATATTTTCCTGACCCGACCCACAGGGAGGGGTAGTGAGCCCTAGGCGAACCTGCGGCAAAGTAACAGAACTCTTATCATCTGAAGAGGTGCCTGCTGTTTTAACAATAATCTTATCTGCGTCTGCATAAGTAACGACACCTTTTTTTTCCGCCTTAACCACCATAGAAGAATTCTCTGCGGCTATTTTTTCCAACCCGGTGCCTACAAGAGCAGGTTCAGGAATAATCAAAGGAACCGCCTGACGTTGCATATTTGACCCCATTAAGGCACGGTTAGCATCATCATGTTCCAGAAATGGTATTAAACCGGCAGAAATTCCAACCAACTGATACGGTGAAACATCTATATAATGGATTTCTTCCCGTGAAGAAAACTTAAATTCTTTATTATAGCGAGTGAGGACCTTTTCCGTTGTAATCTTTCCGTTCTTATCCATTAATATATCAGGAGGGGAAATAACCTTATCTTTCTCCTCATCTGCCCTTAAATAGTGAATCTCATCTGTTACATTGCCGTTTTTCACCACCCGATAAGGAGTAACCAAAAATCCATATTTATCAACCCGTGCAAAAGTAGCCAGAGAAGTAATCAGACCAATATTAGCACCCTCCGGTGTTTCTACCGGGCAAATCCTTCCATAATGAGATGGATGGACATCTCGCACCTCAAATCCGGCTCTTTTGCGGTTTAGCCCCCCTGGTCCCAACGCGCTCAACCTCTTTTCATGCGTGAGTAATGAAAGCGGATTAGTTTGGTCAACTACCTGAGAAAGTTCACTCCTTTCAAAAAAATGGTCAATTGATGCCACAATGATTTTAGAATCAACGAGATACCGGGGTGTTATTTTCTCTTTGTTTTTATTATCAGCAACTGTATTCACAGATGTCACTGCACTTAATCTTTCAGTTACCAATCTTTTAAGTTTATAAAAACCCCTTCTAATTTCCTCGTAAGCCAATTCATCAATGCAACGAATTCTTCTATTGCTCAAGTCATCAATATCATCAACAGTTCCCGAACCTTTACGGAGTTTTATTAAATACTTTAATATCTCTATAATATCGCTCCTTAATAGAGTTTGTTCGGTTTCAGCCGTATTCAATCCGAACTTCCTGTTGATTCTAAACCGGCCAATCTGTCCTAACTGGTAATGAGTAACATCAAAAAATCTCTCGTTAAATACGGCTCTCGCCCTGTCTAACTGTGGAGGCATACCGGGTCTCAAACGAGAATATATTTTAAGAAGGGCTTCTTCTGTTGATTTGGTGGAATCAGCAGACAGCGTATTAATAATAATAAAATCATCCGGATTAGTCAGCACCTCCACTTCCTGAATGGGAGAAGAGTCTCTAAGATAATTGGCGATTTCTACGGAAATCTTTTCTCCCGCCCTTAAGATTGTTTTATTATTCGCCGGGTCAACCACATCTGCCGCCACATATTTACCGGTCAATTCGTTGGCGAGAACGCCGTCTTTTATTCTTACTATCTCTGTCTGGTGAAAGGTTTTTATTATTTGTGCATTAGAAGAAAGATTTTCATCCATTGCCCTTAAAAATATAGTTACCGGCAACGCTGTCCCTTGGTCCACCTTAATCGTAGCAATATCTTTTTTGGTCGTGTTTATCTCAAGCCAACTCCCTCTCTGCGGAATAACCGTAGCAACAAAATGCTTTCGTTCCCCAACTATTTCTTCTTTGACATCAACACCAGGGGAACGGTGTAATTGATTGACAATAATTCGTTCAATGCCATTGATTATAAATTCACCACCTCCAACCATCAGGGGAATATCACCGAGGTAGACGAATTCTTCAATAGGTTCTGGCTTGTTAAGTCTTAACCTCGCACGCAGTGGTGCCGAGTAACTAATCTTTAAATCAACACTCTCTATAGGGGTATAACGAGGTTGACCTATTTCATACGAGATAAATTCTAACGAGCATTTTCCATCATAAGATTTGATAGGGAAGGTCTCTCTAAAAAGCAACTCTAAACCTATATTTTTACGCTGGGATGGTGGTATATCATCCTGCAGAAATCTATGATATGCTTCTAAGTGAATATGTGTTGGCTCGGGGAAAAGATATGAAAAAGGATTCTTCTTATAAATTACTGTATCGGTCATAGTATTAGGCAAATAAGATAACCGGTAACTATCCCCGTTGAATATAGAACTAAATGAGAAATATTAAGGTATTTAGAGATGGTTTACTGCCGTTAGAGCCAGTTACCCAGCACCCATCCCGACAAGTCGGGATAGGTGCTGGGGTTATTGGCTCTTATCCTGTAAGGGATGGACTTTAGTCCTGCCTGCGCAGGATATAAAATTATACTATTTCTCAAGTTATCGGTGGCAGTTTGAGCGGTAACGAATTACTGCCACCTATACTGCCACCATAGCTGCCAGCCCTTCGGGGTTCTCGTACCGTCCC
>JASEHY010000050.1:261-9373 GCA_030018555.1 Planctomycetota bacterium | reverse complement strand
GAAACCTGAAACTTGTAACCTGTAACTTGATTCGTGTGATTCGTGTTCTCTTCTCCTCTGTGTTCGGCGCCTGTCCCGCCGAATGGCGGGATGACTCTGTGACTAAATGAAATGTCGGATGCCGTCTATAATATCTATTCCACAATCTTGGTTATAGTATTGAAGATACCCGGTGTGATTTTGAAGATGATAACATCATCTGCGAATCGGGCATAATAGTGCTCGTCTGCCTTTCTGCCGATAAGAAGAGTTTTGGTCTGCACCTCTTTGTTATCCTCTTTTCCTTCGGACAGTGAGTCCTTGGTAGCCACCATCCCGTGAGGGAGAGGGACAGGACGAACCTGCCATTCAAGCAGGATGGTCGCCCGTGGTTTATCAAGTTCATAAGTAACCAAATCAGGGCTGAAATTGAGGTCAGCGACGAATTCATCCGCGGTCAGATAACAGAATTCCGTCATCAGGTTATTGAGATTATCAGGATTGTCCATTGGCTTTTCCGGTAGCGTCATTTTCCACTGCCGTGGGCTTGTCTGCTCATAGGCAGAGATACCTGAGCCAGCCATAGAAATCGTTATTTTCTCAACCTTATCGGAGGCAATATTCATAAGCCCCCTTTTACGGAAATTAATAGAGCCCTGCTTGAGGTATTCATAGAGCGAATAATTCATTGCTATTACCCGCGGTGAATCATGGTTTTTAAGATATACATAATTGGTCTCGGTAATAATACCAATCAATGTTTTTAATTCCGGGGTAATATTGGTCAGTCCGAAGATAATCTCCACGCCACCGAAAGGTTCTGCCCCCCCCCCCCAGTCCATATCGTGCTAAATCTGTCGTAGTATCGGCAACAAATTGTTCTATGTTGTAAGTATTTAGTTTTTCTATGAAACTGTCCACATCATAAGGTGCACTTCCTGTAACAGTCATAGACGGATAGACAAATTGCCATTTGTTATCAGCATCTTTGTTAAGAGTAACTACTACCTTTTGCTTGTATTTTATTTCTATCTTATTGACCTGTGCTGGGGTCAACTCAAAGAATTTCTTACTGCGTATGTTGTTAAGTGGTGTGGTAAGGATTTCATAGGAGTTCTTATCAATAGTAAAGATGGTCTGAGACCCTTCTTTCCAGCCAATAAATTGGTCTTTATATGTTTCCGATTCTCTACCTAACCAGAGTGTTTCGGATTTAGTGCTGTCTTTTAGATTCGCTTCGCTCACTACAAGTGGGTCAGGCACTATTACTTTTAGTTCAGGTCTGTCCAATCCATATCTTATCAAGTCTGTTTCATTCCCGCTAAGGCGGGATGGGGAAGGAATAATATTGTTTGATCCCATATCTGCCACAAAGGTTGATACCGATAGAGTGCTCATCTGAGAAAGGATATCACGGATTTTAGTCTGCTCGGCTTTTTCTGAAACCGGCCCTGTAATACGCCATTCATCATCTATCTTCTGCAATTCTATAGTCTGCTGGGGACGAACAAGTTTAAGCATGCTTATATCGTATGTATTGGTATCAAATATTTTCTTGTGTCTAAAATCAGATATGGACTTATTGATTGAATTTACAAAATGCTCTGCCACGACATAGACTTCTTTTCTTCCCTCAACTGCAAGGTATGTGCCAATATTTAATGGTGCCTTATTACCGAGTTTGAGTGAATAAGTTTTATCTTTTGCCTGAAAAGTCATAGTAATAGGAGGTTGGTGCAGACCGTATGGAGTCAGGTCTGGAACTTCTTTGAGAGTCTCTTTCTTCTGCAGGTCTGATAGTTGGTTAACTATACCCTCAAGTACACTCTGGTCTGCTCGTGTTTTTACCGGTTGAACCATCTCCCATTGGTTATTAGCCCTTACGCAAGCGACGGTTATTCTTGTGGGAACAGTTGGGGTAATTGTTCCCACTGTCATCCCCGCCTGACCGGCAAGGTCGGGCAGGTGAGAAGCATTAGGTGCACCTATTTCTATCCGATTGATATCCTGAGATTTAACTGCAAATACTTTTTTGGCAGATTCTTCCAGTTCATCCGTAGTCGGTAATTTTTGTTCTATTATGAATATATAGACGCCCAATAAGACCGCCAGAACCAAAAGAATAATAGTAGTTTTGCTTTTCATAGTTGTTCTTCACTTCCTTCTCATCAGCCACATCACAATACCGGCTACCGCCCCGACTGCGGGGACAAGCAGGAGCGAGAATATCCAGAGAAAAGTAACTCTCTGGGAAGTAAGGTCTATTCTGGATGACTCCACCCTTTTTGGTTCTATGGTAATAAACTCCTCCTGTCCGGCGAGCCATCTGATGGAATTAAGAAGCAGGTCAACCCTGCCGAATCCCATCAGACTATTGGAATCAATAAATTGGTTTCTGACCATATCTGAATCGCCGAGGACAACAAGTCGTGACTCTTTATCCCCTTCTTTTTTAGTAACTGCCACGCCCAGCCCAATGGGTCCTTTGATATCACTATCTTTATCAAATCTCGCTCTACCTTTTTCAAATGCCTCAATATCTGTTTCAAGCCAGGAATGTCCTGATGACCTGAGTAGTTCTGTAGTCCCGATGTTCATCGGGCTTGGTGAGATTGACTGCACTCCACAAGCAATGGGAAGAAATGACTCTTCTGTTTTCATTTTGTCAGTTATCTTATGAGGGGGATAGTCCTGAGCAATGATGATAGTAACATTTTTTATTCCAAAAAGGGCGATGCATTTTTCAGAGTCAAGGACAATGCCGTCTAATAATCTTACACCCCATTCCTGCAGAAACTCTGATAAGCCGTGTTCTGTGAGCGGGTCTATTGCGAGCAGGACTCGCCCGCCCTTTTTGAGATAGTTATTGATAAGATTTCGTTCAGGCGCAGATACAATACTTTTCGGTCCCAGCAAGACCATCACACTGCAATCATCAGGTATCTGGGTCAATTCAAGAAGACTGATAGTTTTACTTTCTATATTTTCCCTCTGGAGGTGATAAATAAAGGTAGCGTAGCCATCGGGTCCTGAATTACCGATATCGCCCTCGCCGTGTCCTTTCACAAAATAGATTATGGACTTCTGTGTTTTGATGATACTCATAATGGCTGAAGTAAGCGATTCCTCGCCCTTAAATGCCTTGATGCCGGTCGGACGACCATATTGTCCATAATCACGCTCATAGGTTTCCACCAGATTGACATTCTTCTGGTTGTCGCCTGAACGGAGAATCATATCGTTGGGCGCGATAGTCTCTAACCTGAATTTCTTCTGCAGAATCTCAACCTTTTCAGGACTTGCCGCCGGCTGAATTGCCTCCACCAATATTTTACCGTTGGAGTGAATCTTATACTCTTCTAACAGGTCAGCCATCTTCTGCTGGATATCATAGGTTGCCTGGTCTTGCGGTTGAACAAAGAAGGTATAAATAATGAGAGGTTCTTTTAGTTGTTTCAGGATTTCTTTGGTCTTAGACGACAGAGAATATTGTTGCCTGAAGGTGCAGTCAATTCTGAAATATCTTCGTTTGGAAACATAGTTGACGCCAACTAAAATACCGACGGCAATCAGAACCATTGCCAGGACATTAAGCCAGGTAAGTGTCTTTTGTTTCCGCCCCCAGCCCTCCTTCGTCCCGCCCTGCGGGACTTCGGCGGGTAGACCCTCGGCTGGTCTGCTTGTCTGATTATTCGTCATTTGGATTTCGTCATTAGACATTTCTTATTATCTCCATCTCCTTGCTTCCATTGCTCTTACCGTCAGGAACAAGAAGAAGACAATCAAAGAGAGGCAATAAACTACATCTCTACTGTCAATCAACCCTTTTCTAAAGGCGTCATAATGGTCAAAGAATCCTATATACTTAAAGAACTCCTTCCATACTCCTTCCTGGAGAAAATCACCTGCATAGCCGATAACCCAGCCGATAAGGAGGAGCAGAAAAGTAAGAACCACCGCCACAATCTGATTGGTGGTAAGAGAAGATACAAAGATTCCGATACTCAAAAACACACCTGTAAGACAGAGCAAGCCAGTATAACCGGAGATGACCGCACCCATATCAGGATTACCCCACTTGAGTAAAAGTATAACATAAGCAACGGTTGGAATAATTAGCGCTATAAAGAATATCAGTGCGGAGATATACTTGGCAATCACAACCTGAACCTCAGTAACAGGTGCAGTCATCAAGGTTTCCAGTGTGCCTGATTTCTTCTCCTCAGCCAGCAACCTCATTGTAATCATCGGTGAAATAATCAGCGAGGTAAAACCAATCAGTTCAAGAACATATCTGAGTGAGTTTGCATCTGCAGTTCCCAGGAGATATAGACGGAAGAAATACCCGCAGAAGAATATAAAAGCGGTTAAAATCACATAGGCAAGGGGCGAGAGGAAATAAGCGGCTAATTCCCGTCGGGCTAAAGTAATAATGTTACTCATACTCTCTCTTACGCTCCAGCAGAGGAAGTCCCCTCCTCCCTTGCTGTTATCTTAATAAATATATCCTCAAGGGTCGTTCGTTCTGTCTTAAACTCACGAATAATCCATCTGTTCTCCATTATTTTCTGATATACCTGTTCTCTTATGTCTCTAACTTCTGATAATTCTATAGTAATAATATTCCATAAATTATCCGTCGTATAGGAAACGCTTTTTACATTCTCTATCTGCTTCAAGGTATTCTCAATATCACTAATAGGTCCCTGAATTTCCACCTTTATTCTCTGCTCCTTGACCAGGTTACTGAGAGTATCCATTGCCGCAATTCTTCCCTGATGGATAATTATTACACGATTACACAACATCCCTACCTCAGGTAAAATATGGGTGGAAAGAATAACGGTGTGGTCTTTGCCTAATTCCTTAATAAGTTCTCTGGTCTGTTTAATCTGATGCGGGTCTAATCCAATAGTTGGCTCATCAAGAATAAGAATAGGTGGATTATGGATGATAGCATCAGCAAGTCCGACTCTTTGTCTTTGTCCTTTGGAAAGATGTCCAATAATTTTATTCTCAAATTCCTTAATTCTGCATCTTTCGGAGACGAAAGCAATTCTGTTTCGTCTTTCCTTTCTTGCCACACCTTTAAGTTTTGCCCTGAAGGAAAGATATTCTTTCACCCGCATCTCTGTATAGAAGGGAATACTTTCGGGCATATAGCCGATTCTTTTCCTCACTTCTAATGAATTTCGCACCACATCAAAACCGCCAACAGATGCCTTACCGCTCGTGGGGGCTATGTAGGAAGAAAGGATACGCATCGTCGTGGTCTTACCGGCTCCATTAGGACCCAGAAAACCCACTATCTCTCCGCTATCCACCCTGAAAGAAATATTATCAACCGCTGTAAAATCACCAAACTTTTTACTCAGACCTTCTACTTGTATCATAGAAACTTACCCTGACTTCTTGTAAAGAAAAGGTATTATTCAACAGAGTAGAAAATTTGTCAAGAATTTCTGATAAAATATTTGACAGATGATAAACTTATTTATATAAAGTAAAACCTTTGTAGTGGCACTAAAAGTAAGAAAGGAAACAGAAAGTGACAAACAATGCTGTAGCAGAGCAGAAAACAGGAAGAAGAAGATTAATCGCTGTTGTAGTGAAGAATAACTCTGCCAAGACAATCACCGTATCATTCAAACGACTGGTGAAATACCCCAAATATGGCAAATATATTCATAAGTTTTCCACCTATAAAGTGCACGACGAGAAGAATGAGGCAAAGGTAGGTGATAAAGTGGAAATTATAGAATCAAGACCAATAAGTAGGTCTAAAAGATGGTGTTTGCTGAAGGTTGTGACCCCGAAAGTCATGCCTGAGGCAGACCCGGTGGGCATTCGGGGTGATGGAGTTACCCTATGATAATGATGCGAACAAAGTTACAAGTGGCTGATAATACCGGCGCCAAGGTGGCTAGTTGTATTCAGGTCCTCGGTGGTAGCAAACATCGTTACGGTAGGATTGGCGATATTATTATTGCTAATGTTAAAAAGGTTCTCCCGACAGGTGATACAAAAAAGGGTGATGTTGTTCGCGGTGTAATTGTCAGAACAAAATCCTCGTTGCACCGCCCTGATGGGACTTATGTGCGGTTTGACCGCAATGCGATGGTTATACTAGATGAAGCAAACAACCCTAAAGGCACTCGCGTATTCGGCGTCGTGCCACGCGAACTAAGACAGAACTTTATGAAGATTATCTCTCTTGCTACAGAGGTGGTATAACGATGTTCGTTAAAAAGAATGATACTGTTAAAGTAATCTGTGGTGAAAGCCGTGGTAAAACAGGTAAAATAATAAGAGTATTCCCAAGAACCGAAAGGGTTGTAGTCCAGGGGGTAAATCTGCGATGGAAACATATGCGTCGCAGTCAACAATACCCACGCGGAGCACGTATCCAGAAAGAGATGCCCGTTCACATCTCCAATGTCAAACTCATCTGCCCTCAATGCAATAAACCGACAAGGGTTGGTTATAAGATTGCTGAAGGAGGAGTTAAAAACCGTATCTGTAAAAAGTGTCTACAGATTATAGCAGAAACATAAGATGAATCGTTTATTAGAAAAGTATCAGAAGGAAGTTCTGCCTTTACTCATAAAAGAGGTTCCCCATCAAAACAGGATGGCGGTTCCAAAACTGGAAAAAATCGTAGTTAGTATGGGGGTAGGCAAAGTAACAGAAGAGAAAGAGAGACTGGAATCTGTGGCTAAGGATTTATCTCTTATTACGGGGCAAAAACCAATCCTGACCAGAGCCCGGCAGAGTGTCGCCGGATTTAAACTCCGCAAGGGCGAACTCATCGGCTGTAAGGTTACTTTACGGCGACACCGTATGTATTGTTTTCTGGATAAACTAATAGGCATCGTTATCCCCAGACAGAGAGATTTCAGGGGCTATCCCAGAAAATCTTTTGACCAGCAGGGCAACTATAATTTAGGTGTTACTGAACAATCTCTGTTCCCTGAAATATCTATTGACCATATTAAATATGTTCAAGGGATGGATATTACACTGGTGCTAAAGAGTCCCTCAGTAGAATTATCGTATAAAATGCTCAAGGCATTGGGCTTTCCATTTAGAGATTAATCACGCGAAAGAGAGGTTATTAACTTGGCTCGTAAATGTTTAAGAATAAAGCAACAGAGCGAACCGAAGTTCAAGACGCGTAAGTATAACAGATGCCAACTCTGCGGACGAAGACATTCTTATTACCGTAAGTTCGGGATCTGTCGGATTTGCTTCAGGAATATGGCTTGGGAAGGTAAACTGCCAGGAGTAAAAAAGGCAAGTTGGTAGAAAAACAAAATACTTCGTAATTATTTAGCCGTCTGTCATGCCAAAGACAGATCCGGGCTGGGACGCCCGACCGTCTAATAGGTCGCCTCTGGCGGAAAAAATTCCCCCAGCACACTCCACGAACCCTGACGTCCCGAACGCTTTCGGGACGGAACGGGTAACTTATGTGCTGGGGGAATTCACTCCGCTAAATAATTACAATACTTCATAGAAAGGTAGAGAATGAATTATGAGTGTCACAGACCCGATTGCTGATATGCTAACACGTATCCGTAACGCCACTAAAATCAAAGCACCATCAGTAGAAATGCCCGCTTCAAAACTGAAAAAAGCCATCGTTGAGGTAATTAAGGAAAACGGTTATATCAAGGATTATAAACTCATTGATGATACAAAACAAGGTGTTATTAAGGCATATCTTAAATATACTCTGGATAATGAAAGCATCATCAGTGGCTTAAAACGTATCAGTAAGCCAGGCCGCCGTATTTACAGAAACATTAACAAGATGGACAAGGTGCTTGATGGAATGGGAATCGCTATTGTCTCTACCCCTAAAGGAATCCTTACAGACCACGAATGCAGAAAACTAAAAGTAGGCGGTGAGGTTCTTTGTCATATCTGGTAGCAAGAGATGAAGGCGGTTTTCGGTTAGCGGTGTTTGGTTAAATGGCAGATAATATTTTCCTCTCAGTATTATACTTCATTATTTTTATCTACTCTATTGTTATACACGAATGTGCTCACGCCATTGTGGCATATAAATTGGGAGACTCAACCGCATATTATCTGGGCAGGATAACTCTCAATCCGATTAAACACATTGACCCTATCTGGAGTATTATAATTCCCTTATTAACATATATTTCAAGCCAGGGAAGTTTCATCTTTGGTGGTGCCAAACCTGTCCCTATAAATCCCTATAATTTCCGAAATCCTTCTAAAGGAATGATGCTCAGCAGTTTAGCAGGACCTCTCTCTAATTTCTCTCTGGCGCTCTTGGGCTTTATTGCGTTTTTCTTGTCCGTTAAAATATTGCCGTTGAGTGGCTTTTTCCTCTATCTGAACCTAAAAGTTTTTAACTGGCTTATTCTAATAAATGTATTATTAGGAATCTTCAATCTCATTCCCATCCCACCATTAGATGGTTCCAGGGTATTGCGTTACTTTTTACCCTGGCATATGAAAGAATCATTTGACCGTCTTGAATTCACCGGTTTAGGTTTTATTATTATTATCGCCTTTATCTGGTTTGGTGGCGTGAGATTTATCCTGCCTATCTTATACGCAATTCAATACTTATTAGAGACAATTGCCTCCTGAAACAATCACTGCGGTTATCTGGCATATGTAAATTGGGATGTCAATGTTCCTGTCTCAGGCAAAGAAACAATTCGAGTTGGTTTGTTAAATAATAATTAAACCCTCCCGCCCCACTTAGAGGTAGTCTTGAAGGATGTAGGAGGTAGTCTTGGAGGATGTAGGAGGTAGTCTTGAAGGATGTAGGAAGCAGTCTTGAAGGATGTAGGAGGGGGTCTTGAGGATAGTAAGATGTAGCCCTGAGGGTAGTAGAGGGTGTAATGGAGTAAGGACAAGGGTGTAGTGGAGTAAGGACACAGGTAGAATGGGGTGGAGGGGGGGGTAGGGTGGGGGGGGGGGGAGGACTCCCCCCTTATTCTACCTTTTGCTCTACGAACCCTGACCCTTCGGACCCTGACGCCCCCATACGGGCAAGCTGTACGGGCGGAACGGGCGGGTTCTTCCCACGACCCTCCCTGAATGCTTTCGGGGTGGACGACCCTTCGTCCCGATAGCCATCGGGACTCAG
>JASEHY010000050.1:0-251 GCA_030018555.1 Planctomycetota bacterium | reverse complement strand
AGAGCATCCTCAGGATGCGAAGCAGAACCCGAAACGGGCAAAGGGGGAATAAGGGGGATTAGAGCCAACTGTTACCTAGTTTTATCGGGACTGCATAGGGTTTAGCCATAAAGATATTCTCATAATGCTACTACGGGCACGGGAATAGTTTTGCGGACATTTGAGAGATGGGCTAATTTATTGTCCATTAGTTCCAGGGATTCCGGTGGAAAATAAATCTCGCCACATTGTTTGCATACCTCGGCTTGCAG
>JASEHY010000004.1 GCA_030018555.1 Planctomycetota bacterium | reverse complement strand
ATTTGCGAAATGGTCAAGGGGCATTTGCGAAAGGGTCAAGGGGCGTTTGCGAAATGGTCAGGGGGTGTCGGCGAGAGAGTCAAGTCCTGTCCCCCACGAAAAATCGCACAAGAAAATCCCGATGAAGTTCAGAAGGATTTTAATGCCTCTTTTAACTCTTTTATCTGTCTCTTCAGGTTAATCTGTTCCTCTTTAAGGTCGGTTATTATCTTTTTCTGTTTAGCGTTTTCTTCTACCAATGCATTGTTTTTCTGGATAGGGGTTTCTTTTTCCTTAGATATGCTCTCCATATCAGATTTAATTTTAGCAAGTTGGTCTGCTAATTCCTTGTTTTCTTTCTCCAGAAGAGGTATTTTCTTTGATTGCTCAAATGTCTTCTCAAGATTTGTTCTCACTTGTTCTAACTCCTGTTGGGCTTTTGCTAATCTTTCTCGTAGTATTCTTTTCTCTTTGGTTTCACATCCGACAATGGATAATACGATTACACTTATCACACAACCTAATACAATTAATTGATTTCTCATAAATATCAAACTCCTTCTGAAATGCAGAGGACTATTTTGTTGCCTGTTGTAGTTTATTGATGCGATCTGAGACATCACGGTAATTTATATCAACTTCCAGGATGCGTTTATATTCAGAGAGGGCTTGCTCGTAATTGTGATTGTGTTCATAAGCAAGAGCCAGATTATAGCGGAGGGTTTTAGTAAATTCAGCGGTCAATGAAGTGTTTTCTAATGCCTTAGTAAATTGAGCAATCGCCAGGTCAAAATGCTTTTTAGCAATAAAGCATAGTCCCAGATAATTCAGCGAGTCTATTTTTAATTTATAGTCACGCAAACTTGCCTGAAATTCTGCAGTTGCCTGGTCATAATGTTTGGCGTCAAAAAGTGCTTTGCCCAGTTGATAGCGATAAGATAAATTTGTCGGGTATAACTTAACCCTCTGCTGGTTTTCTTCTATCCTGAAATTATTTCTTTCCTGTTGTATTTTCCCGAGAGAATCACGCAGGGATTGGTTAGCAGGTTCTGCCTTCAGTTTCTGCTGAATCTCTTTTATCTTCTCGTCAAAGAGTAATATTTTTATATCGCCAACCTTCATTGAAATGGAGGCATCAGAAGGAGCGAGTTTTATGGCTTCTTCATAAGTAGCAATCGCACCGTTATAATCTTTTATTCTTGTCTGTAACTCCCCTATTTTCTTGTAGTATTTAACATTCTCCGGATTGGATGGATTTTGATTGATAGTATCGTTCAGTCTATTTATTTCCTGCGGGATTTCACTATCCTTAACAAATTGGCTTTCCCGTTCCAGTTGTTGAGCGGTGGTAGTATCTTTTACAATATCTCTTGATGATTTCGCAGAGGACCATCCGCCTTCGTGAAGAGTGGTTAAGGCAGCCAGGTCCTTAAGAGCCCGTCCGGTCTCCATATCAGTGGGTTTTAATGACAGAACCATCTGATAATAGTGGACTGATTTCTTCATATCTTTTCTGTTACGGTAAAGTCTTCCCAAGGACTTCATCGCCCTGATATCGGATGGATTTAGAGTTAGTAGAGATTCAAATTCTTCTATGGCGCTATCAACATAATTTAATTGTTCAAGGGAGTTTCCTACGGCATATCTACCCCAGAGCGAGAAAGGATTCTTAGATAGAAATTCTTCGCCAGATTGCAAGACCCTATCATATTTCTTCAGGAGTGAGAATAATAACACCTTAACAACAGATATAAAACCAATAATAAAACTGATATAAGGTGAAGGTTGAGATTTCTGAACCTCACACTTTTTCACCAGACTTGAGCGCAGGATTTTGCGAGCCTGACTGTCCGACGGGTTTAATTCCAATATCTGCCTGGTTAAATCTATGGCATAATCGTAGTTGCGCTTATCAAATGCCTCCTGCGCCTTGTTGGAAAGTTTTTCTGTATCTATCATAGACAAATCTTGATTAGAATAATAATAATAGTATAATCAGTTTCAGTCGTCAAGAAAATCAGTGCTTAATTAAGTATGAAATTATTAATCTATCCAGACCCTCTGTTAAAGAGAAAACCACTCAAAGTAAATATATTCAGCAAGAACCTTCACAAAACCATCCAGAAGATGTTCCAGATGTTGTATAAATTTAATGGGGTAGGTTTGGCTGCTACTCAGTTAGGGTTACCTTATAACATCGCGGTAATTAATCCTTCCAGAGAAGCACATAAAGAAATAGCACTTATTAATCTCAAGATTACCAGAATGAGCGAAGAGACATCTAATGAGGAAGAGGGTTGCCTGAGTTTGCCCGGGCTATCGACAAGAGTAAAACGCTCTCTTAAGGTCACCTGCGAATACTTTAATCCAGACGGTAAAAAGATGACGATGGATGCTGATGGACTTATAGCAAGAATTATCCAGCACGAGGCAGACCATCTTAATGGCATACTCTTTATTGATAGATTACCCGAAGAACAACAAGAGTATCTTTTGAGTAAATATAAGAAAACCTCGTAACTTCTGCCACTCCCGAATGGAGAAGCCCATCCCGACAGACTTCGTCGGGACGGGATCCCGCCCCGATGTCCATCGGGGGGGCAGGTTCATTCGGGAGAAGGCACAAAGAATTCTTCGTGTCTTGGTGCTATCCGTCGCTACTCCGTCCCGATATATCGGGATGGAATAGCGTAGGATAGTCTTTGTGGCAAAAGGTTATCCCAGCGGGAATTTTCTGTGATGAAAATATTCAACGGTTTCAGTCAGATTAGAGGAAACATTAAAAATCCAATCATCACCTGGGGGGTTTTTGATGGGGTTCATTCAGGGCATCAGGAACTCATACACTCGGTTATTCAATGGGCAAAGAGGATAAATACTTCTTCATTGGTAATAACTTTCCGCAACCACCCTGAAAAAGTCCTCAACGCTCACAAAGACCCTTTATTCATAACCTCTCTAACACATCGTCTGATGTTACTACAGGAGTTATCGGTGCCAGAGGCACCCCGCCCCGAAAAATATTCGGGGTCGGGGAGACCCGCCTCAGGCGTAAAAGCAGATAACTGTTTGGTGTTAAATTTCACCAGAAGATTGAGTCAACTCTCAGCCGACGGCTTTATCCAGAATCTCATCTCTCTATTGAACCCTACCGGTGTTGTTGTTACTGACAACATCTCCTTCGGCAGAAATCGTGAGGGAAATATAGAAACCCTGCGAAAATATAATATTCCCTTGAAGATAATTCATCCATTAAAATACGGCGGAAAAATAATAAGCAGTAGTCTTATCCGTTCCGTTATAAGAAGTGGTAACCTTAAGACAGCCCGGAGACTCTTGGGCAGGCGCGTATCAATATTAGGAACAGTAATACATGGTGAAGGTCGCGGGAAAACTCTGGGCTTTCCTACCGCTAACCTTGACCCTCACAATGAGATTCTTCCACCACGCGGGGTCTATATCGCCATAGCAAGATGCCTGTATCCTGACGAGGTTTCTTCACTCACCACAGGCGATTATCTTAAGGCATTGGTTAATATAGGTATAAGGCCGACATTTCATAGAGACCTTTCAAGCCACTTACCTGCCTGCCGAAGCCTCGGCGCAGGCGGGAAAGATAACATTGAGGTATATCTTCTTGGCTATGACCAGAGAAAATGCGGAGCCCTTTACGGCAAGGATATTCTGGTAGAGATTATTTCCCGTCTACGTGATGAGGAAAGGTTTATCACCCCTGAGGCACTCGTGAAACAGATTAGGCAGGATATAGAGAAATTGAGGAGAATAAAACTGCCTTAACCCGTATTATTCATAAATTAAGGTAAGATTGCTTCGCTATCGCTCGCAATGACAGGTAGGACGTGTCATTGCGAGGACTCCGATGAATATCGGAGGACGAAGCAATCTCACGCAATCTGTAACCGTTTTGAACATCGTATGAATAATGCGGGTTAAGGACTGTTTTTTACACTGCTATTTCTTTAAGATATTTAGCCGCATCTTCAGGCGGGACGGTATTGATATAAAAACCCGTGCCCCATTCAAACCCAGCAACCCTCGTAATACGCGGAATAATCTCTATGTGCCAGTGATAATACTCTGTCTCTTCCATTGTGAACGAGGAGGTGTGAATCAGCATATTATAAGGAGGATTATTTAACGCCTTCTCCAGTTTCTGAAATACTTTTTTAGTGATACCGGCAAGAGATGGCAGGATGTGTGGCGGTATCATCTCAAAGTGAGTGAGATGTTGTTTTGGTAGAATCCATGTTTCAAAGGGGAAACGGGAAGCAAAAGGGCATATCACAACAAAATGCTCATCATTTATAACTATCCTCTCGTCTTCTTCTATTTCCTGACTGATAATATCACAGAATATACAGCGTCCGCGGTAGTCATAAAAATGTTTGGCACCTTTAATCTCCTGAGCAATGCGAATCGGTGTGATGGGGGTAACAACTAATTGAGAATGAGTATGCTCTAATGAAGCACCTGCCCGCTCGCCCACATTCTTAAAAATAAGCCCATAGGCAAACCGGGTATCCTTTTTCAAATCCGCCATTCTTAACTGGTAGGTCTGTAAGACAAGGCGGATATGTTCTTCAGACAGCGGAGTAAAAGAGGAAAGATGTTGAGGTGTTTCAATAATTACTTCGTGAGCCCCGATGCCTCTCATATAGTCATATAATCCCTTGCCTTTTTTATCAAGATTGCCTTCTATAGCCAATGCGGGAAATTTATTAGGCACAACCCTGACAAGCCAATCGCGGCCGTTTGGAGTAGAAAAAGGTTTCCTGACTGCATAAATCTCAGGCGGAGTTACACCTTCATTCCCCTCGCAGAAAGGGCAGGGTTTAGATGATGCGGCAGGCTCAGGTGAGGGCTTGGCGGAATAAAAATCGCCAGTCCTCTTTGCTCTCTCTGCCGCAATTATTACCCAGCGATTAATAATCGGGTCTTTTCTTAATTCTGACATAGAGTTTCAGGGTGCCCAAAAAGGTAGCGGTGCGATTTACCCAGCACACTCCACGAACCCTGACGCCCGTACGGGCGGAACGGGTAATTTATGTGCTGGGTTCTTGCCCTGCCCTTCGGGGTTCTCGTCCCGTCCCTCACGGGATGGTGGCTACCAAGACCCCTCCCGCCCCGAAGGGCGAGGCTCGCCAGAGGCGGCAGGGTCGATGGAAAGAACCCGTCAGGGTCTGAAGGGTCGCACTCAACATATAGTATCGGATAAATCCGACCGCTACCCAGCACCCCGAATGCTTTCGGGGTGCTGGGTTGTATATGTTAATTCCACATATAGACTTTTTGGACAACCCGTTATGAGTTATACGTTTGACGCAGGACGCAAAACACACGACCCACAACGCCTTATGCTATCCAGTCAATACACTCTGCTGTTTCAGCCGGCACAGTAAGTTTTATCATCTGACTATCCGGATAACGTGCTAATAATTTATCCACCAGTACGGGACAGGGCTCATTCTCTCTGCCAGATGAAGAATACACCTCCACAAAAAACTCTATCTCGTCATTATGCTTAAATCCCAAAATATCAAGAGGACAGAGAATTTCTATTATCTCATCTATCGCAACCGTATTTAATGATTGAATGATATTATTATTTTCATCTTCAGCCGGAGGCTGATCCGCCTCTGGCGGAAAAACCACAGAAGCTCTTTTCGTTTCTTGAATAATAACTTTTCGCTTAAGCGGTTTCAAGAAGTTTAGAACAAAATAAACCCCGTCTGTCTTAGTAATCTTCTCGTTATAATCAATCCTGATGCAGAGGTTCTTTTCCCTATCAAATCCGAAGAAGATACGGGAAACCGCTTCGTCGCTGTCAAGAGGGCGAGTCCCGTTAGAGCGAGACATAGTAGAGATAGGGCTTTTATTATTGCTTGCGTCAAATTGCCCTGCTGAAAGCCATTCAAAATAATCACTGCATCTACCGTCCAGTTTTATATCTAATAAACCACAAGGGTGAGTATATAACTCCCGTTTGCGGCGATGTCTTATCCTTTGATATAAATATTCCGGAATATTCATTCCAAGGATTTGATACACATTCATAAGGTGTTTTCTGAAGAGTGCATCAAATTGCTCGTCAAACACAGAAAGATGCTCCTCACCAAACCACCAGAACCAGTCACTGCCTTCAGCAATATAAATATTCTCCTGTGCTTTTTTGACTAACTCATCCTTACCTGACTGCAGCAGGTAGATCTCCCCAGAAGTCTCAGGCAGTCCCACCTGGGATATGGGACGATTAAGATATTCTTTAATCGCCTCTTTTGTTCTGGCAATATATTCCCATCCCTTCTGGTCCTCGCCATCCCCTATCCAGATAGAAAAATTATGATTTATCCACGAACCGGAATATATCGTATCCAATTGTCTTTGGGGTGGATGTTTTTCCAGATAATCACTTATTCTAACAGTCTCTATCTCAGGGTCATTACTTAATCTCTCATAAAGCAACCTCAAGAATTCTATGCCGTTATTAGGGTAATGCTCCCATGGATTTTCGCCGTCAAGGATAACACTCACCAGAGGATATTCATAATGGACATTATGGACACTATTTTTAATCTCTTTTATAAAATGGTCAACTGCATCCTGCGGTTTCCAGCGCTGATATTGAAAACTGATAAGATTAGACAGATTCTGGTCCCGGAAAATCACAGATAAATTCCTTAACCGATATGGTTGATATAGAGCATCAAGACCGACTCCGGAAGAATGGTCTATGGGTTTGCCGATGGTGTGAGCGAGGATTTCTTCATCAGTAGCAAAATATTCAATCCCGTTATCTGATAGAAGAGGTATCATTACGGGTGAGACAGAACCTTCAGGGGGCCAAAAGCCCGAACAAGGGCGACCAAAACGCTCTTTATAGAATTTTACCGCCCCGGCAACCTGCGATGAAGCGTCTTCCATCAAAGCCCTCTGGTCAATCCCGTCCAGATTGCCCAGGGAAAGGTTTGGCATTGCCTCTAACGTAGAACGGATATTACACAATAGAGGCAAAATAGGATGATAAAACGCACTCGTAGTAATCTCTATCTGCCCGCTATCCTGTAATTCTTTGTGTAAGGGAATTATCCGGGAGAGATAATAGAGTTGCTTTTGTGCTATTAGTTTCCTATCATCTTCCGTGTAATTGCGTCCCTTTTCTCGCAACCCTTGCAGGTCTGTATCTTCCTGCATAATCAAAGGATGAAACCAGACCAGATTAGAGCAGGTTAATAAATCTATAAAATCCTGTTCGGATGCCTTTATCTTTTCCTTCACCCCTCCTCTCTGGACATCTTTCATCCTTAAATAGAGTTCTTTATATCTATCAGATGTGGAAATCATATGTTGGTGGGCAGAAAATCCATTCTCCAGAATAAACTCCTTATCTTCCGGTGACAAATCAGAGGCGGGCTTTTGCAGCAGGGAAAACAAGCGGTCTGAATCGCCCGCAAGATATTCTTCTATCTGTTTGAGTAAAACAGGCACGAGGTTAATCGTTGCCCGTATCTTCGGGAATTGCCTGATAAGGGACGCCATACCGTAGTAGTCCTTAACGCCGTGCAATCTTACCCAGGGCATCTGAAACTCGCCTGTATCAGTGAGACGATAGCAGGGCTGATGATGATGCCACAAAAACGCCAGAAATATCTTCTTAGCCATATAATATTATCCCCTACCATACTAAAAAGTATAACCTTGTCAATATATAACCCCGCATTATTCATAAATTTTATTTCACCACAAAGAACTTAAGAAAATTAAACACGCCCTATTAAAACGCCCCGATCCCTCTGACCCTTCCAGGGTCACCCTGTAGAGGGCGACGGGATCCCGTGAGGGACGGGCGGGCGTAGGCCCGAATAGGACGAATAGCGTCTGGCGTCCTGCGTAAACCCAAGACGCAAGACGTGGGATTCGTGTTCTCTTCTCTACATTCAGCTAATATATTACGGTGGGAGAATATCTCTGTGGCTAAACAAGTTCTACAGAATAACTTCTCTTACTCTCGCTGCGTGGCAGTTTATATTCACTGCAACAGGTAGGGCGGTTATATGACAGGGTCCATATTCAATATGAACTGCCAGGGCGGTGCATCTGCCGCCTAATCCCTGAGGTCCGATGCCTGTATTGTTTATCTCTTTTAAGAGTTCCTGTTCTAATCCGGCGTAGAATGGTTCAGGATGTGGTCTGCCTGCTGGTCTGAGATGTGCCTTTTTGGAAAGCAGGGTAACACCATCAAAGTTTCCGCCAATACCGACTCCAACAATAATCGGTGGGCAGGGATTAGCACCTGCCTTTTGTATTGCCTCTATCACAAATAATTTCACACCTTCCAGCCCGGCAGATGGCGGTAACATCTTCAGGGCGCCCATATTTTCACTGCCGCCACCTTTGGGCAGAAGCGTGATTTTCACTTTATCGCCAGGCACCATCTCCAGATGGATTGCAGCAGGTGTGTTATCGTTGGTATTCTTTCTATTAAGAGGGTCGGAGACGATTGATTTGCGAAGATAACCATCTTTATAACCACGACGAATACCTTCATTTATGGCATCGTAGAGGAATCCGCCCGATATGACCACTTCATGACCGAGTTCAACAAAAACAACCGCTGTGCCGGTATCCTGACAGATAGGCACCATCTGTTCTCTGGCAATTCGGTTATTTTCTAATATTTGCTGGATGATTTCTTTACCAATTGATGTTTCTTCTATTTCCAGAGATTTCTTCAGAAGAGCAATGACCTCATCAGGAATAATGCAATTTGCTTCTATGCACATCTTTCTGATGGCGTCAATGATAGTATCGGTCTTTATTTCTCGCATAAGTTTAAACTTGTTTATAATTAAATCCCTTTTCAAAAGATAGTAGATTAAGTTCTATACTTGCCTCTGGCACAGAGGTTTTTATGGCTTCCATCATTGACCTTTTAGAGACAATCTTGGTTAGCGCGGTAACAAAGCCGAGGACCACGATATTAGCCACCATCTTTTTGCCCAGTGATTCAGCGAGCCGTGTGGCAGGGATAGGATATATATTGACGCTAAAAACGCCATGTTCCATTCCTTTTGACGCAGGCACGAGGTCCTGGTCTGTAATAATAATAGCGTCTTTGGTGAGATTGTTCTGATTCTTCTGATATCCTTCGGCAGAGAGAGCCACGAGAATATCTGTCTTGATTGGATGCGGATAAAATATAGGTTTATCTGAGACTATCAATTGGGCACTACAGGCACCGCCTCTGGATTCCGGTCCGTAGTTCTGGGTCAGAGTGGCATAGAGATTTTCATAGATACTTGCCGCCTTGCCGCAGATATAGCCGGCTAAAATAATACCCTGACCACCAAAACCGGTAAATATCATTTCTTTGTGCATAGTTACTCGTCTTCGGTTCCCTTCTTATTCGTATGTTCTAATTCTACCTTTTCGGAAAGGGGCATCGGATGTCCTGCTATCCCCGGCTGAATATCAATAAAATCTCCGAGAATAATCTTTCCGCCTAACTCTAACTGGGCATCTTTTAGATTTACCTTTTCGTTAATAACGGTATTCTTCTGATAATCTACAAGCATATCAAGGGCTGAGGTATATTTATTCATTCTTCCGTATAGAGTGGGACAGGGCGATAGGATTTCCACGAAGGAAAAGCCCTGTTTGTTAAGTGCCTTGCTAATAGAAGCTTCTAATCGCCGTGGTTCTGCTACTGTCCAGCGAGAGACAAAGACCGCGCCTGAGCCTGCGGCAAGATATGCCAGGTTAAAAGGTGGCTCCTGATTACCATAGGGACTGGTGGCTGTCCGTGCCTTAAGCGGTGTAGATGGACCGCTCTGACCACCGGTCATACCGTAATTAAAATTGTTGACACAGATAACCGTGATATCAACATTCCGCCGGGCTGCGTGTATAAAATGGTTACCGCCGATAGCGATTAAATCACCATCTCCGCTGAAGATTACTACTTTGAGATTGGGGTTAGCAAGTTTAAGCCCTGTGGCAAAAGGTATTGCCCTGCCGTGTGTAGTATGAAACGAATCCATTTTTACATAGCCGGCGGTTCTGCCCGTGCAACCGATACCGGAAACAATCGCCATTTTATCAACTGGAATATTAGACCTCTGCACTGCTCTCAAGAAAGAATGCAAAGCGATGCCTAATCCACAACCGGAGCACCAGATATGAGGGATACGGTCTTCTCGTAATAAGTAATCAAACGGATGATTCATATCAATCTGTGTAATCTGTGGCTAATTATCCAAAATCGCATCCAGTATTTCTTCTACGTTATGCGTTCCGCCGCCGCCGTGGGGGAGCGTGATAACTTTCTGTCTGCCGGCTACACAACGTTCCACCTCTAAGGCAATCTGGCCATAATTTATCTCTGGAACAATAATTCTTCTTAAGCCCTTTATTCTGCTAATCTTTCTAATCTTCTGCTCCGGAAAGGGCCAGGGGGTTACCAATTTCAGCATACCGACTCTCATCCCCTTTTTCCGTGCGAGTTTTACAGGCAACATTGATGTCCTTGCTGAAATACCGTAGGCACAGACAATAACCTCAGCATTATTCATCCCATCCTCTTCTATGATGGTAATCTTATCTATATTTACCCTTATTTTATCTATCAGCCGTTTGACCAATCTCTGATGGGTTTCCATATCAATCTGTGGATAGCCCATCTCATTATGAGTCAAGCCGGTAATGTGAATGTGATAGCCATCACCTGCATGGGCAATCGGAGGAACAATCCTCGCTCCCGCGGCATAGGGCATATATTTATCCTTTGATACAGTAGTTTTTCTTCTATTAATTATCTTAAGACTTTGAGGTCTGGGAATAACTACCTTTTCAGTCATATGAGCGACCACCTCATCCGCCATAATCAGAACAGGCAGGCGATAGAGTTCAGAGAGATTAAACGCCTTCACGGTGAGGTCAAACATTTCCTGAGGAGAAGATGGACAGAGAGCGATGATTTCGTAATGACCGTGACTGCCCCAGCGTGCCTGCATCATATCGCCCTGAGCGACCATCGTCGGCAATCCCGTGGAAGGACCTCCCCTTTGAACATTCACTATCACACAGGGAGTTTCGGTCATTATACCAAGTCCGATGCCTTCCATCATCAGAGAAAAACCCGGACCTGATGTTGAGGTCATTGATTTTACGCCAGACCAGGATGCCCCTAATATTGCCGTAACCGAGGCAATCTCATCCTCCATCTGAATATAGGTTCCGCCCAGATGTGGCAATCTCTCTGCCATCCTTTCCGCTATTTCAGTAGCAGGTGTGATAGGATATCCTGCGAAGAACCGACAGCCCGCTGCAATAGCACCCTCGGCACAGGCAACATCACCATTTATAAAATGTGCCCCCGTTAAAACTGATTTATCTTTTTCGTTCATATTTAGTCCCTGTAGGATAAAAGAATATTGCGAGGTCGGGACAGAATATAGTACACTGATTGCAACCGATACAATCTACGGGATTTTTGATTACAGGTAAGCGATAGCCCTTTCTGTTGAACTCCCCCCCCCCCTCAGAAAACTCTATAACCTTCTTGGGACAGAAGTAGATACAGAATCCGCAACTCTTACAGCGGTCATTGAACAACCACATCTCTCCCTTAGGAACTGCGATAACGCTATTCTCTTTCGGTCTCGATTTCTCTGCTATTAATATCTTTTTCTGGCGCATATCGTCCTCGTCCTTATTTATAGAACAATCATAATAAATTGTCCATAATTTTGAAACCATCTTTTTCTTGAAGCATTGCATAGTGAAATCTCCCCGCCCAGCACCTACTTTGGCTGGAGGATTTACTTTATAGGCGTATTCTTGTGCCAAAGTGGGTGCTGGGTGGGAGGGAACATTCTGGCGGGTGAAGTAAGAAGGATTATTCTCTTTTCTTCTGGATGAAACCTATTAAAATAAAGAAGATGGTAAAAATCAGGAGGTATTGGATAAAGATAAAGATTGCCTCGGTTTTTGTGGTGTTTCTCAGGGCAATTGCGCCTAAGCCCAGCGTGAATGATATTAGATAGAGAAATATAACTGACTGCTTTTTAGATAGGAAATGGGCTATCCGATGGGAGATATGGTCGTTGCCTGTATAGGTTATAATTTCTTTGATATTCCTGGTTAGCCCCTGCCGGTGTCTGCGGATAACGATATAAATCAAATCAAGAATAGGGACGCCAAGAATAATAATTGGTATAAGGGATGCTTTGAAGGGATTGGTTGACCATCCGCCCATAATGCTTAAGGAGGCGAGGATAAAGCCGGCAAAGAAAGCACCTCCATCACCCATAAAGATAAGAGCGGGTTTTTTATACCTGAAGTTATGGGGCAGGAATCCTAAGTTAGCACCTAACAGGGCAGAAGCCAGTAAGCCCCACGCCCACTGTTTGGTCTGCATCGCTATAAGAATATAAGTTCCTGCGGCGATTATCGTTAAACCGCAGGATAATCCGTCCATATTATCTATTGCGTTTATCGCACTGATTACTCCCACTATCCAGAGTAATGTTAGTATAAAATTTATACTTTCAGGGAGCGGGAAATTCAGCATTATACCGGCTTTTGCTAATCCAAGAGTTATCCCGAAAAGGACTACTAATTTTATAACGGCTGAGAGTCCCCCGGAGGACGCTGATTTTAAGTCATCATATAAGCCGAGCAGGAAAATGATAAGCCCACCGGTAAGAATACTGATAAATTGGTATTGTATTTGAGGAGTGATATTAAACAGGGTTTTATTAAAGAGGGGGGGGGTGCCATACAAGATATAAATAATAACGATAACAAAGGCGCAGAAGATTCCGGCGCCGCCGAGTCGTGGAGTGCTCTGGCTATGAATTTTAAGATGACCGGGTTTATCCATTATATTGAAACGGGTTGAAATAAATCTCGTCAGGTATGTAAGAAAGTATGAAATAATACCGGCACCAAGAATAATTGATGAATAATAAATTAGAGACTGGTATTTGTTCATATCATGCCTGAGGCAGACCCCCGCCATTAGGGCGAGGTTCGCCTTCGGGCGACGCCTCTGGCGGGGATTATATTTCTCTATATCCCATTCCGCTACAGCAGGATTTAATAATCTCTAAACTCTTTTCTCCGCAGTTGAATAATAAGTCTATTACAGACATCTCTGGTATAAATGGTTCATATACCTGCTTATATATCGGATGTTTAAAGCCCTGAATAAATGATTTTATATTATGCTGTCTCAATTTATCATTGTCCAGATAATCTACACTATGTTTGCCGTGCAGGTAAGAACGACAGTTTAATTTCTGACATATTTCAATAATCAAATCGGTTCCCGAAAGTATTCGGGATTGTGATTGATTGTAGTCAAGTTGTAACTGTGACGCCTTGATAATCTTTACTTTTATACCAAGCGACTCAATAAGGTAGCGAATAATAGATTCGTTTAATTCCACTAACCAAGCCCATTCTTTTTGATATGTCTGGCGAAAGAAATCAATATATTTATGAAAATATGGTGCTTGAGAGTAGTTTCTTTCTATGCTTCGTAGATGTTTCTTAGCCCAATCAGTTGAGTTGTCTATTTCTGTTTCCATAATAGATTGATGGAATCTACCTCTGGTTTTGACCGGCACAGTCAACCAGAGCCAGCCCTGTGAGGTTCTGATGCGGTTGCGATTAATCCAGCCAAATGGTCCTCTTTTAACATACTGAACTACATCAACAATAACAAAAGTATCAGCCAGAGATGCCTTATGAAAAAAACCGGGATAGGGCAGATAATTTGGTTGGTGACCGGCAATAAGCATATACGGGAAACGAAAGAACTAAAGAACCAAGAAACTAAAGAACCAGTTCTTTCGTCCTTTCGTTCTTCAGTTCTTTAGTCGTTTCTCTCTAAATAAAAGTCTTTAGTTTATGGATATTATAATGACTTCCGCAGGGACGTTCGCCCGAAAGTCCCAGAGATAAAAGAACTTCTTCCGGTCTAACAGAGCCATCTGAGCCTATCTTAATATTTAACAAAAGATGGTTATCCTCCCCCTCCCTCCTTAATTCTATTGATTGCAGATAAGTTTTGATATTAATATCCTTGGATTGTTTATCAGGATAGTCTCGTCTGATAATCTGAGAGGGGCTGGCAAACCAGTTTTTTATTCTCTCATGTGACAGTTGCTTGAACCCTTCTTTAGATAATTCACTGGTGGGGATGATTTTATATTGGACGACGAAATGTGCTGGAATACCCTGCCTGCAGGGTTCAACAGAGAAGGTCTTAATACCGTCAATTAGTTGCTGATTAAGTTTCTGGAGTATTTCTACTGGAGAAATCCATCCAGAGAGTGATAGAATTATTACTTCATCATCCGAAGAAATCCCCAAGGACAAAGCGGTAAGGAAAGATATTTTAGGACGAGGATTAAATCCTTCAGAGAAGAGAATAGGAATGCCTGAGCGACGAACCGCCTGCTCAACTAATGTCAAGAATTCTCTATGCGAGAGATACTTGGATTTGCCCGTCTTGGTAAGTCGCACCTCAAACTGAAATTTTGTAGGCATCCAAAATGTTTATTTCTTCGTGGAATCAGCAGGTGTCTGTAGGAAATCGTCTATTCCCTTAGATTTGTCCTGTAATAGTTTATTACTCATATCAGAAGATTTTATGATATGGGGCGTTACAAAGACCAATAATTTTGTTTGTGTGAGAGTGCTACCTTTATAGGTAAATAAATGATTAAGTATTGGTATCTCTCCGAGACCAGGAACTTTTTCAAAAGTTTTGGTAAGGCGCTCGTCAACCAGTCCACCAATAATAGCAGTCTGACCACTTTCAATAAGCAAACGGGTTACGACGGTTGACTGCCTCATTCTCGGCAGTTTAATGGTCATACCCGCTACGGTATATATGTCAAAACCACCTGCATCTGTTCCTGAAAGGTCCTCAAGACGTGGAATAACAGTCAGCATAATCTCATTTGTACCACTGACAATATCGGGGAGAACCCATAACTGAAAACCCACATTCACAGGTGCGGCTTCAGCCAATTCATATAATGGTAATCCTGCCTGGTTATATGAAACTTTTGTAACAGCATAACGGATTAACTCACCAACAAAAACGGTTGCTTCTACACCATCTAAGGTAACCACATTGGGCTCCTGTATAAATTTGCTCTTGGTATCACCCTTAAATAATCTTAAAACAGTAGATACATCATAAGTGTTAAGGAAAAGTTGATTAAATGAAGTGTCTTCCCTCCTTCCGAGACCAAAGGGAAGAGTTGTTGTAACCTGTGAGGGAAATGGTTTTGAAGTAATAATTTCAGATTTTGGGTCTTTTGTTCCACCCCAGTTATATTTCAAGCCGTAGTCATAAAGGTCTTTATTTGCAGTGGAAACAAATTTTAATTCAATCAGCACCTGTTGTGGACGCACATCTAACCTTTCCAGGACTTTTTCCATCGCGTCCAGAACGGTTTTTATATCCTGAACAATAATGCAGTTGCTTTTGATGTCGTATTCTAAACTTCCAATTAGAGTGCCACCCTTGCGAGTTAACATATTTTTAAGGATGTTTAATAGAGTAAAATCTTTAATAGCATCTGCTGATGGTTTTACACTACCGACAGCATAAGGGGTCGTTATTGTCGCCTTAAAAGAGCCCGGCGGTCGCAGATATTTCAACTGAAAAAACCGCGTTTCTAACTGTTCTTTCAGAGTTTCTGTTCTCACTATACGAATAACATTATATTTCTCTTGCACCATACTGAAGCCCGTTGTTTTAATAATATTCTGTAGTGCTTCAAACCACGGCACATCTGTGAGCATCATTGTAATAGTCCCTTTAATATCATCTGCCATAACGATGTTAATCCCTGCTAATTTAGCAATATTGCGTACCACTTCATCTAATGGAGCATTCTTAAGATCCATACTTACGGTGGGTGGCTTGCTTACCCTGTATAGAACAGGATTTATCTCTTCCAGAATACAGCCGCCGAGTTTTACCACTTCCTCAAGAGCCATTTTCCAATCAAGGTTTCTAAATGTTGCAGTAACGACATCTTCCTTGCCTATTTTCATATCAATGATGATGTTGATATTAGCAACATCTCCAATATATTCTAAAACAGACCTGACTGGTTTATCAGCCCACTCTGCGGTGATTGTCGGCGAAGAAGAACTTTCAAGGGGTTGTCTTTGAGAAAGTGGCTCTTTCGTTTCCTGTCCGACGATTGACCCTGATAGTAATAATAGTCCTAAACCAAGTGTTATTCCTAAACGAACAATATTATTCATAATCTCTTCTCCTTTTACTCGCTGTTATCCCCGAATGCTTTCGGGAGTTACAGCGAGTTATCCCGACAAATGGCGCCACGGGTGTCGTCCCGAATGCTTTCGGGATTGACTCCTTTATAGTCCCGCTTTAGCGGGATTATTTGCCCTTGTATTCCAGGGCGATTTCTTCGTTTTTATAGTTAAAGATTACTGTATTGGGGAAAATGGTTTTAATTATCATATCGTCAGATATTTTATCACCTTCACGATATGTTTTGGCGCCTATCATTATGGATGATTCGGGAACATCCTTAAAATATGATACGGGTAGAGCAATGTTCAGTCCCAAAAAGTTCACCGTCAGTGCCGACAGCTTAATTTCTTCTGTCCTGATATAATAGACAATACCAATAATTGCCGGCTTATTAGCAATAAAATCTTCTATTATTTTTGAGCGTCTTGCCAGTTCACTTACCTCCTCCTGTAACAATTTAATTTTCTGATAATATTCGGTCTCTTTAACTTCCTTTCTCTCAAGCAGTTCGGAAATCTTGGTCAGTTTTTTAGGTATCTCCTTGAGGTTTTTTAGTTCATAGGTTTTCTTGCCCAATTCAAAATCATTTCTTGCCTCTTCAGCCAGAACGCGTGCCTCGGTATAAATTTTCTCTGAACCCGCAACTAATCTGTCTGCTTCTTTCAGAATATTAGATATCTGGGTTTTATTCTCATCTTTACCCTTCTTATGTATTATCTCATATATACTTAATATTCTTTGATATGGGACAACTAAAAGAGCATCTCTTTCTTCACGAGGTGTTTTCCCGTGAATGTCCTTCATCAGTTGTAATTGTTCTCCTGCCTCGTGAAGTAACGCTAATACATATTTTCCTTCAGGATCCGGACCTGGTGGTAGCGTTTCATCTTTCTTCGGCGAAGAGGTTGGCGTCGTCTCTTTTTTAGTAGCGCGGGTCAGACGAGTCGTAAAGGGGTCAATTCGTCCCCTTCTTTCAAAAACGGGCTTAACTTTCTCGCTCATCGCATCTTCTTTTGATGTTTTAATAAAATCTAAAGCCCCTGAAGAGTGCCTGGCTGTCTGTTTGAGAATATAGCTATCCTTTCCTATAAAATATTCTATTTCTTTAACAGGAGATGTCGGGTCTGAAATAACAAGTGAACATATATGCCCCTCCGTCATTACCCCCATTATTTTCTGTGAGGTCTTCTCTTTGACCATCATATTCGCATCAGCGAATATGTTATTTATATTATAGAGATTAATAAATTTAAGAGAACAACTCTGATTGACCTCCCACTTGTTCACAATTAACGAAGTGCCAAACAAGTATTCTGCAAGAAGATTGTCATTAAGAAAAAAACCGTCTCTTTTCTCAGGCGTTTGTTCACCAGATGACTTTTGATGGATAGTGGAAAATAGTATTTTATCCGCCTCAATCGTTCCTTTGATAGTTATTTCTGTTTTATCTGGTAGAACCATCTTAATGATTGCTTTTTGCAGTATCGGATTAGATAGGACTAATTGTATTTCTTCCGTTAATTTTACATAGGGTAGAAAAGTCGGTTTGTTCAGGGTTATCTCTCTTAACGAAGCAAAAACCTTGTCCTTTTGTGGTTCGCCCCTACCCCGATGTATCGGGGAGGTAGTCCCGTCAGGGACACTACTTATTTCGTTAAAAGTATGACGCATAAAACCAACCTTTTCAGCGTTTAGTAAAATCATATACCAACTCTCATCCCCCACTTCCTTCTCTTTTTCCTGTGAGAAGACAAGGTTGTCCGCTACCATTATAAAAGTTGTTAAAATCACTAAACCTAAAGACAACCAATGGAATAATTTCATACTACTCTTATTTGGGTGGTTTATAGACATAGGTTGTTAAACTTATGTCAAGACCATAACGAATGGTTTTATCGGCGCCCATCGCAGGTCTGACGGCAAATTTATTTACCTTAATAAACCTTTGATAAGTTTCCACTAAATAGATAAACGAAATAACCTGTTCAAAATCTCCTTCTATTTTTAGATTATATGAAATCTTATCAAAAGAAGTGGGAATCTGTTGCGGGGCACCACTTTTCCCTTCATCAGGCACTGCGCTGGTAAGTTGAACACCGGCTTCCTGACCAAGTTTCGTAAAGGTATCAATAAACTTCTCGTAAGCAATTTCTTCTTTAGTGGGAAGCGCCTCTTCTAAACTTTTGGTCTTGCCTTCAAGTTCAGTCAGTCTTTCCTCTAATTTAGCCATTTCAATCTTTTTGTCATTTGCCTGTTTAATTTTATTAGCAGTATCAACTATATTCTTTTTTAAGCGAGATGATTGGTTATAAAAAACAAAGTATCCCACTGCACTTAAGATAACGGCGATAATTGCCGGAATAATAATCGTAAGAATAAACAACTGTTTTTCAGACAATTTCATTTCTTTCCCCCCACGAGGTCAATATTGAATGAAACCGCAAATTCTTCCTGATATTCCGGTTGTGCCACGACCTGGAATTGAGGCGGTTCGTTTAATCCTAAATTAAATGTCTTTCTTAATCCCTCATGATTTTTCAGTTTTATTCTAAAACCGGTCATTCTTTCAGATGATATCCCTGCTGTAAAACAATTCATACTGATGGCTGATTCTGCCTTTCCACCACCACGATATCCGCCCGGTGCCGAATCCAATGCCTGAAGAGAGGCAATCCAGATATCTCCTGCGTTATTGATAACATCCCACAACTCGTCTATCTTTTCCCACCAGAAAAATGCTCGTGTGTCCATTATTTGGCTCATCGCCTTATTCCACTCGCTTAATTCCCGCTCCTTTTTCAGCATATTGTCATATCCTTGAGTTTCTTTTTGTAATCTCTGAAGAGTAGTACTGTCGGCTTTTTCCCTCTCTTCAAGCCGGTTAATATCTGCGATAATGTAAACGTTCCAGATTATCAAAAGCAGGCATACAATAATAGCCGCGTTCATCGCCAGAAAACGAGGCAGAGGGGTTCGTTCCTTATGACGCCTTTCTTCCGGTAGCAAATCTATTCGTATCATATTTAATCCTTCTTTATCCTTACCGCAAGCCCGGTTGCGATAGCCAATTGCGATGCCCTCTTTTTTAGTTCTACAGCGTCTATCTTATCAGAAACAATCTCAAGCGACTCACAGGGGTCCCACCGAAGAATCTGCCTGTTAAAGGTAGAGGCAAAAGTATCTTCTAATCCCTGTAATAACGATGTGCCACCTGAAAGATATATATTATCTATTGGCTTATCCAACTGATGCTCAAAATAATCAAAAGAAAGCCGTATTTCGTGGGTCAGGTCATCTACAAGAGAACTCACATAATCCTTAATTTCATCAGATTTAAGTTCAGGGTTACATTTAACTTTTTCTGCTTCATTCTGTGGCGCCCCCATTTTCTTTGAGATTATTTCTGTAAAATCGTTACCGCCGACATATATTTCTCTGGTAAAATAGACCTGAAGCCCCATCATTATGCTTACATTAGTCTTTAAGGCGCCAATGTCTATAAGTGCCGTAACTTTATTATTGATGTCCGTTGAAGGGTTAACCATTTGTTTTAACTCAAAAGAATTGCCTAACGCAAAGCAATCAACATCTATCGCCATTGGCAACAACCCGCTTCGCTCCACAATATCAATATGATTATCAATATTATCCCGTTTTGCAGCCACCAGAAGAACGCTCATATCCTT